>JABGXW010000057.1 GCA_018675575.1 Bacteriovoracaceae bacterium
CATTATTGCTGAAGTATATTTCCCTTGATAAAAATGATATCCAATACCTAATGATTTTAGATATTCATATCCATTCAACTGCTCATAATAGTTATAGGTAACCTTAGTAAACTGAGCCTCTTCTTCTGGCAATAAGATTGGAACACTATCCCCTCTAAAGAAAGAACCTGTCATTGCTACTATATGAGATTTTGACTTTGTCATAATACCTCTGAGTAGTTCTCCTAAACGATTGTTTGCATCAGCAGAAACATGATGAAATTCATCAATAGCAAGTAGAGTATCATTAAATATCTCTTCTTCTAATTCTTCACAAGCAAAACGTAAAGTAGCATGTGTGCAGATAAGTATCATCTCATCTCCTTTCATGAATTTATGAAAAGCCTGAACCTTACTTCTACTCCCATCATCTCCTGGAGTGCAGAGGTTATATAAATCATTAGGCTCCCAATTAGCAAAGAACCCATGCTCTTTTAAATCAGTTTTGGCAAATGAACTTCCGATAGAGCGCTCAGGAACTGCTACAATTACTTTTTTAAGACCTTGATTATTTAGTTTATCTAATGCCAGAAACATTAAAGCGCGAGACTTCCCAGAAGCAGGAGGGGCTTTTAATAATAAATATTTTGCATCACGAGATTCATATGCTTTCTCTTGCATTTCACGCATACCATATTGGTTGGTGCTTTTACTTTTACCTGTTTGCTTATAATCTACTTTTACTATATCTGGCATAATATTATTTTTTCTTTTTTCTTGATTTTTTCTCTATTGCAAATAAGGTTCCTACTGCTTGTTCCTCTGCTATCATTTTTTCATAGAGGTTAAACAGGTATTCTAAACGGTCCTCATCTGAACTAAATGGAGTGGAACGATAACACTTTTCTACTGCTAAATCATTTTGCTTGTGCGCTTCTTTTAAACCCTTTGGCATTTTGTTTGGGTCATACAATTGTGCTAATGTTTTTTCAGGATGTTTCTCACGCTCCTCTAAAATTCGAAAAGCAGTTTGTGTTAACTCATCTTTTCTTTGAGTAGAAATTGGTGGAAATGGAAAGGTGTTGTAAACCAAGACTGAAGAATATCGATAATCCATTTTCATCTTACCTGAAACGGCTTTCATCCATGATATATGAATCCTAGAAGACAGAATGCTTAATAAATACGGTTCGGCTTCATAAATTACAAATGCAAGATTAGTTACAATGACATCTTTTTCAATAAAACCTATCGGAACATATTTTCTTCTTTCTGATGAAACGCTTGGAATAATAATAGATTTTGCCTCTTTATATGATATTGAATAAAACTTATATGGAGTATTTGCAGAAATATGTGCAGCTTTATTTTTACTTCTTAATCTATGTGCTCTTGTTGCATTTAATCTCTCTTTAATTAGAGTGATGCTCATAGCTAATTCTTTATTATCTTCATCAATCCATAAACAATACCTATCTACTTGCCTAATGAATTCAGCAGAACCAAGCACTTTTCTTAAAAGAGTTCTTGATTTTGGAGCTAATCTAATCAGTTCATCCTTTTCTTCTTTACTCAACATTAAATTACCATCATCATTTGGCTTACTTCCAGAAACCATACATGGTAAATGATGTGAAAGTTGTTTCATTCTACTATTTATATAAATATCTTTAGAATTAAGTAAATAAGAATTTATATTTTGGACTAATTGTTTTCTATTATTAGAGAAGATATATTTAGGTTGACTATTTCTATTTCTTAAACTAATAATTGACACAATAACCTTTGCTTCTCGTTTAGCATTATTTGTCCATAGAAATGATTTGTGAGCAAATCCAATTTCTATGAAATTATTTATCACAAAAGGCCATAATAAAGAAACTTGTTGTCCTTGAGAAATTGAATTTGTTGTAACAAAAGCACTTTTTGAATTACTACAAGTGATATATTTTCCAGCTAAAAAGAACCAACACGCAATGAAATCTAAGCTTTTATATTTTGTAAAACTATCAAAAACAAAAGCCATATCCTTTTTCTGTTCTAAAGATTGTTTGCCTTTACCTTGATATGGTGGATTACCTAAAATATAAATTTCATCATCTTCATTTTTTGGGCAAACTGTTTCCCAGTTTACTCTACACGCATTACCATGGGTTATATTCCCTGCATCTTTTAAAGGTAACGGAGGGTTAGTTCTTCCAAATTCCTTGAAAAAATGCACATTCATTTGGTGTTCTGCCAACCATAAAGAGAGTTTTGCTATCTCATGTGCAAAGTCATCTAACTCAATACCATAAAACTGTGAGAGTTTAATGCCAGAAAGTGCCAAAGTTTGACTCTTCTTAAATATCTCCATCTCCAATTTCCTCAATTCCTTATAAGCAATAATCAAAAAATTACCACTACCACAGGCAGGGTCAAAAATCTTAATCTTATGCAAACGGTTTAATAGTTTGCTATACTTCTTTTGGTTTCCATTAGCCTTTTCAAATTCTTCTTTTAGTTCATTTAAAAAGAGTGGTTCAATAACCTTCATAATATTTGGCACAGAGGTATAGTGCATACCTAATCCTCCTCTATGTGCAGGAGTAATTACTGCCTGTATCATAGAACCAAATATGTCTGGGTTAATAGCAGACCAATCTAATTCACCACTATCAATAAGTGCTTGGCGAGAACGCCTTGTAAATTTAGGGGCTTTCAGTTTTTGAGCAAACAAACCTCCATTTACATAAGGAAATGCTTCCAAATAAGCAGGTAAACTTTTTCTATCTTTATCAGAAGTATCTAAAACAGTAAAAAGTTTATCTAGATAAGTATTTAAATCAGAACCATCTGTTTGGGTGTGCGAACCAATAGCATTGGTAAATTGTCCTTCTTCAAAAATATGTGTATCCTCAGCAAAGTAGCAAAACAACAAACGAGAAAGAAAAACATTAAGAAAATGTATAGCATCTTCTGAATCATCAGGGTTATCTTTCTTTATTTCATCAAATAGTTTTGCCAAGCGTTCAGCCGCTTTTACATCAGCAGGATTTTCACCTTGATGTTGGTGTTTTTCCATACCCGCCCAAGGCAAAAAGAAATCATAATGTTTTGGTAAATCTTTTAAGGCAATCTCTAATTTATCAGTTGTCTTAGTGTCAATTGCTAAAAGTGTTTTATAATCAGTAACAATTACAAACCTTTGGTTTTGCTTAATGTTACTCGCCAACTCAGTTACACTAATATGTAGGTCCTCATTATATATTTCCTTAAATAAAAGTTTCTTTTTCCATGAAACCTCACCATCAACTTTAGAGAGGTTTAAATTCCCTTTTTTTAATCTAGTAATGGATGCCTTTGGCAAGCCATAAGCCAACAAAAATTCATAAATGAATGATTCTTTATTAATGCTTTTAATAATAGTTTTTAAGCTGTCTTCTATTTGGGTTATGTTCATATTAAGCAAATTTATATAAACTTTTGTCTTAACAATAGCATGTCAGAGCTTATTTTAGAATCTATTACACGTGCATATATTTGAGTAGTTTTTATATTATTATGTCCAAGCATTTTAGAAACAGTTTCTATA
>JABGXW010000058.1 GCA_018675575.1 Bacteriovoracaceae bacterium
GATCTTATCTTCGCTCTGTAGCCAGCTAGTTATATCGTACAAATAAACGATGAAAATGGGCTGTTTATTGTGCATTAGCGCTGTCAGTTCCATTTCGACGGGGAACTCGCCACCGCCAGCTCTTCTCATCTTAAACTCGACGCGTCGATCGAGTAAATCCCATTCACCCATCTCCACAAAGCGCTTCAAACCTTCCGCAAACTCAGTGGCCTGGGCGATGGCGATAATCTTGTCGCTGAACATTTCGCCCAAGATCTCCCCGCAGCTGTAGCCGAAGGTCTCTTCGGCTGTCTTGTTAAATTTACGAATTTTACCCTCGTGGTCGATAACGACAATGCAGTTCATCATCCTTTCCATACTATTTCCCTTTAGCATATATTGGTTGTGCCCATCTATTCAATAATCTCCAAACATAAGAATTAATTAGGTTATGGCATATATTAGGAATCGTCACTAGCAAGCTTTGTTCAAAAATATTAGTACAATTTCAGATAAATTAGTTGCTTGTAATAAATTTGTAACTCTTTTCCATCAGACAAGAGCGACAGTAAGTTCTACGGTATAGTAGGACATCAATCAAGCATCATCTCACATGCCAACTAGCACATCACTTAATTAACTCCTCAACTTCAGATGAGAGAGACGATTGATCATTATACCCTTCGTATAAGTAAGCACTAACAAACTGTAATGACAGTAACTTGTAGCAATATTAAAGACTCATATCAAGCCTATTAGTGGCACTTTTAAACTTTAAAAAAAGTGCTTGATTGATTAACTACTTGTTTGACTTATTTTCTTTATATAAAAGATTCTATAATTAAGTTTTGCAATAATTTTACATTGCTTAATCACATCTTCTGAGGCGGTGTTATTCCAATTAACTCTAATCCCTTATGAAGAACAGTCGAAAAACTATTAATCAAACTTAATCGTGCTTCTATCTCTTCTTTCGTTGCGTCTTTCAAGACTGGTATTTGAACGTAAAGCTGACTAAAAATTTTAGCTAATTCATAGAGGTAATTACATAAAAAAGAAGGTTTAAATTGATTTAGAGCGACCTCGGCCATGGTATTGAATTTATATAATTGAAAAATCAACTCACCCTCTACATCAGATCTCAAATGATGAAGGTTTTTTAAAGACGGAGAATGTCCTAATTCTTTCCCTTTATTCAAAATTGATTGGCACCTAGAGTAGCTATACATTAGATATGGTCCAGAGTTACCATCAAAACGGATCCAATCTTCTGGCTCGAAGACAATATCTTTTTTAGGATCAGAGGAAAGCATGCCATACTTGATAGCTCCAACTGCAAGCTTTCTTTTAATATCTTCCACTTCATCTGTGGTCCATTCATCCTCATACTTCTTCAAATGCTCTGCCAATTTATTGTTAACTAAGTTAGTTAATTCTAGAAAGGTGAAGCTATTTCCTTGTCGAGATGACATTTTTCCATCTGCCCTTTTCACCATTCCGTAGCTTAAGTGAAAACATTTATCAGCATTTTCAAATTTTGCAAACTTAAAGAAATTGAACAATTGTTTAAAGTGAAAGTCTTGTTCATTTCCAACTACATATATATTAAAATCTATTTTAAATTCATCAAATTTTTGTTCAGCTAATGCAATATCTTTTGTGATATATAATGTATTTCCATCTGATTTTCTTGCCATGAAAAATCCAAGTTTCTGGTCTTTCATATCAATGCCAATAGCTCCATTATCTTCGTAGAATACTCCTTTATCCATATAAGTTTTCACTATATTTTGGGCCGGCCCAGAAACTTCAGACTCATAGAAAAAATGATCAAAATGAACATCTAACCAATCATATATTTTATTGAAATCATCTAAACAATCTTTTCGTGTATCCTTCCAAAGTGCATAAGTATCACCATTTTTGGACTCTATTGCTGCTAAAATTTCAGATAATTCTTGATTAATTTTTTTTTTCTCTTCTTCATTGGCCTCTTTAAGCAATCTATTAGCCTCAACATACATCGTCCCTAACCACTCAGCTCTATTTTGGTCAGGCATTTCATTTAAATGTCTTTTCACTGCGAATAGACATTTTGCTATATGAGTCCCTTCGTCACCAATATAATTGGCTCCAATTGTTTCATAACCAAAATATTTATATAACCTTGTGATAGAGTCACCAAGACAAACGTTTCGGCCATGGCCTACATGAAATTCTTTATGGGTATTTGGTTGAGAATATTCAACCATAACTTTTTTATTTTTTTCATCTACTTCGAAAAAGGATTTTTCTTCAACCGATGAAAATAATTCCTCCGCAATTGATATTTTATTCATGGATATATTCAGAAAGCCAGTAACTGAATCAACTTTTTGAATATAATCAAGAGTTCTTTTTTCTAATATTTCTTTAATTTCATTAGCAATCAGATCAGGTTTTCTTCTAAAAGATTTTGCGAGTCGAAAACAAGGAAATGCATAATCACCTTTACTTGTGTCTTGAGGAAACTCAATACAATTATGAATAAACTCTAATGTTAAACTAAGATCTTTATTAATTCCTTGAATAGCATTATGAATCTCTACAGCTAATTTTTCTTTTAATTGATCCAAGATATCCTGCCTGATAAATCTATATATATTATATTTATAGTTTAAAATCATTTGGATCAGTATAAAGCACCAAGATTCTTTTAGTCTTAGTGTGTATACTCTTTTCCAAGAATCTTCATATTAACATTTTTTACTATAATTATTTATTAACAAGTATAGAACACATGAAGCCCCTGTTCAACAATCACCAAGACATCAAAATGAATCGCGTTAAGGCATATAATCGGAGTCTATACTCGTAACTGTTCGGCCAAAGAATGGCAATCGAGAGCAAATTGAATAATATGGCAAATCAATGAAAAAAGTCTATGGTCATTTTTTTGCGATACATTCAAAATGTACTTTAATTGTCGCTTTATGCTGAGTCTCTCCATCTTTTTTAGCAGACAAAGTCTCCCAATCGCAGACAAATGGAGTTTTATAAGTTTTGTAATTAAGAGCTTTTTCTATTCTTTTACAGGTTTCCAAAACCTTTCGTTTAGCTTCTCCCATCGCACTTCTACATGCTGAGCCCTTATGTGGTCTAACAGCAGACATTTTTAAAGTGCCCATTGAAAATGAAGAAAATCCAAAAAGTAAAATACAAGTAACGAAACTCAATTTTATGTTCCTATAAAACCTCACTTTTGACCTCCTTAAATAAAAGCAATTTTCAATTTTTCAGGATTATACACCGCAACAAAGAGATCAGCTATTTAATTTCAAGGAAATGGTGAAAATTAATACTGACTAAATAGATTATATTTCCAAAATGTACATTTATTAATACGTTATTATAGTTTGATATAAGACTGACAAATGGAAAGACATATAAATAATTCAGGGCCTAAATAAATTGGTCTAGCGTAAGCTGAAAAGAAATCCAGAGGAATTTAGCTGAGTAATTTCGCTCACTCACTATTTCGTCAACTTGTTAACTGCTAAGTATTTTATTATGATAGTTGCTAATATTTACTTTTAAGTTGTGTATTTGTAATATGAATAGAATTCTAGTCTGTTTAAAGCAAGGAGTAACAAGTGAATGAAGAATCTAAACCCTTGGCCGTCGGGCATATTCCCTCAGGACTGTTTATAATTTGCGCTTATGATCAAAATACCAAGGCCATCGATGGATTTTTAGGTAGTTGGGTTCAACAAGTATCTTTTGAACCCTTGCTGCTATCATTATGTGTTAAACCAGGACGTCCCGCATATGACCTCATTTCTAAGGGTTCTGTTTTTTCCATAAATATTATTGGGGATCATGAAAAATCTTATATGAAACATTTTTGGAAGGGTTATGATCCAGAAAGTAATCCTTTCCTAGAGATTCCTCACATCATTAAGGATAATGGTGCTGTGGTTTTGGATCAAGCCAAGTCGGCCATTGCTTGTAAATTGGAGTCTAGTTCAAGCCCAGGTGATCACGAAATAGTTATTGCAGAAGTTTTAGAAAGTTACATCAATGACTCTGATGCTAAACCTATTGTTCATATTAGAAAGTCAGGCTTAGAGTATTAGATTAATCGGATTTTGGTTACTTCAAATAGCTAAAAAAGTTGACTATATTGTTGCTTATCTCACGAGTTACTAGACTACATGTATCACATTAAATGACCTTAATAAGTTAGAAAACTTGTGACAAGTTATTAACTTATATTAGAATAAAGGACTTCAGCTAGTGTTTAAATAGAAAACCAAATTAAAAAAGACAAAACCTTTGGGTTTTAAAGAATTTATTAATAGTTTAGGTACTGGGATAATTAGATTATAAAAAAATGGCGGGGCGTGAGGGATTCGAACCCCCGACCGACTGGTTCGAAGCCAGCAACTCTATCCAGCTGAGCTAACACCCCATTTTAAATTTGATATATAAGTATAGTGTTTTGGAACTGTTTATTCAATTCCTGTTTTTATTGCTCTGCAAGGATGTTTCAACTCATGATTTCTTTTGTTTCGAATAGACGTCCATTGCTATGATGAGAATAAAGCCCACGATCACAAGGCCACAGGCAAGGTAGAATTCACCATTATATTCAGCAGGCATGACGTTAGCTTCTCTTAAGATTTTAACTTTTCCATCGATGATTTTAATCTCAAGAGTTTCTTTCCAAGGCCAAACTTTTCTCATTGAGCCAATCAAAATTCCAGTTAAAAATGCCATCGTGAACGTGTTGTAATTTTTAAGTAACCAATTCAAAACACGTGAAAAGCCTAATAAACCAATCGCACAACCAATGGAAAAGGTAATCAGAACATAGAAGTTATTGGCAATAAATGGATTCTTAATTGCACCAGTAATATATTCGTACTTTCCAAGAATCAAAAGTAGAAAGGAGCCTGAAATTCCAGGAAGAATCATCGCAGTAATTCCAATAATTCCACATAGAAGAATAAACCATAGGCCATCAGGAGTGGTGACAGGAATAAGTCCCACAATAACCCAAGCGAATATTGCACCAGCCGCTATAAGGATAATATTTTTGCCGTTAAAATAATCATCCAATTTTCGCCAAATGATTATGATCGAGGCCATGATTAATCCAAAGAAGAGGGACCAAGTTGGAACCGGCTGTTCTTTGATAAGGTAATGCATCAGTCTTGCTAAAGAGAAGATGGCCAATAAGAGTCCAAATCCTAAAGGAATAAGGAACCTTAAATGAACATTTGAGAGCGTTTCTTTAAATTGAAATTTCAACAGCAATTTCAAAACATTCAAATTTATAGAGGAAATAGCGGCTAATAATTCACCATAGATTCCGGTGATCAGTGCCATGGTTCCACCAGAAACACCGGGTATAAGATCCGCGGTGCCCATCATAAAACCTTTCAATGTATGAATGAGATATTCTTTTTTAGTCTTAGGACCTGGACCTGACATCCAAATATCTTTACCTACCTTAATCAAACTCATTATTGCTGAGTTGCCAACAAAGCAGTTTCAGCTTCTTCTTGTTTCTTAAGTTCTTCCGCTTCAGTTTTACCGAATGGGGTATCTTCCCATTCGACCTTGTGCTTACACTTAGGACATTGAAGTTGATGACCTTCTCTTTTGGTCACTCGGTCACCCATAATGGGATAACCACATCCGGGGCAATCATGTTTGTAGGGACGTGACCAAAGAGCATTGGTGCAATCAGGATATGAAGTACAGCCATAAAAGATTTTCCCATAACGAGATTTCTTTTCAGCATATTTTCCAACTATACATTCAGGACAATTAAGATCAAGAGTATAAGGAAGAGTTGTATCGCATTGTGGGTAATCTTCACATCTTACGAAACGACCAAATTTTCCTTTTTTAACTTCCAGTTTTTTGTCACAAGTAGGACAAGGATCATGGAACCAGTTTTTTGGTAGTAAGTGTATATTGCCATCAAAATCTTTTCTAAAATCGTGTGTAGAATTACAGTCAGGGTAAACAGAACAAGCTAAAAATTGGCCATTTCTCCCCCACTTAATCATATATTCGCCCTTATTACATTTTGTACACATGATTCCAGTAGGAAGAAGCTGCTTCTTAAGGTTTTTCATTTCCTCTTTAGCTTTTTCCAAGGTGACTTCGAATTTCGTCCAAAAATCTTTAAGGACTTTTTTATATTTCACATTTCCTTCTTCAATTTCATCGAGCAAGCCTTCTACTCTTGCGGTAAAAGCAATGTCCATGACATCAGGAAATGAATCAACAAGCATTTTACACACAACCATTCCAAGTTCGGTTGGCATAAACCTATTTTCAAGTTTTTCAACATATCCTCTGTCTTGGATATTAGAGATAATAGATGCATAGGTGGATGGTCGCCCAATACCTTGCTCTTCTAAGTCCTTAACTAAGGAGGCTTCATTATATCTTGGAGGTGGTGACGTCCAATGTTCTGTCGACTCTGGAGAAATTGAACAATAAAGTTTTTCAGCCTTTTCAATCTCTGGAAGAAGACCTGATTTGGTATCATTTATTGCTTCTTCATCATATCCACCTTTAGTAGATACTTTTTCAGCAGCTGCTTCAAGGTATACAGTTCTAAATCCAGGAAATTTAATGATCGATCCATTTGCTTTAAAGAAATGTTTCTTACATTCAAAAGTAACAGTGGTTTGATCGATAACTGCCTGAGACATTTGACTAGAGATAAATTTATTCCAGATCAGCTCATAAAGTTTTTGTTGATCAGTTTCTAAATCACCTTTCACAGATTCAGGAGTAAACTCTAAGCTGGTTGGACGAATGGCCTCATGGGCATCTTGAACTTTAGAAGAACCTTTCTTTTTATATGTAAGAGGTTCGTCAGGATAATATTCTTTTCCGTATTTGCCATCAATGTACTGTCTTAAGCTTTCTAAGGCCTCTGATTCAGTTCGAACAGAGTCAGTTCTCATATAGGTAATCAAACCTTGAGTACCATGCTGAGTCAGATTAATACCTTCATAGAGCTTTTGCGCAACCATCATTGTTCTTTTAGCAGTAAAGCCTAATTTATTAGCCGCTTCCTGTTGTA
>JABGXW010000059.1 GCA_018675575.1 Bacteriovoracaceae bacterium
ATATTTTGAGGATCAGCGTTTAGCTCAGCAAATAGTGCCCTGTCATCATCTATCCATTGTCGTAATCTCAATCGATCGGTTTCAATAAATGTTATTATATTTTTATATGTCGTCATTTGCGAAGAGGGAAAAATGGGGTGGCTATTTAGATGAGTTTGGAGTTGATTGCATGGCGTTGGCATTCTAAGTTCAGATAATTAAGAAACCCTTAATACCCTTAACGGGTTGTTTTTGGAGCTCGGACTTCAACTTAACACCGACATGGTGATGAAAGTTATCCATTGGTAGCCTTGTAAAAAACCAACTTACAGTGTTTCTTTACAAGTTGCGGATAAGTTTGGACTATACATAATAAGGTTGTACGCCTTTAAGGACTCGATGATATAGACTTTGAGTGTATGTAGTAATCTGTAGTAATCCTAAAAAATAATATAATAATTAAGGAGAGTTACAACACTCTCACCACCTCCACCACCACGACTTGGTGTGTCGTTTGCTATGTCTATTTTCTAGATTAAAATTTTCTAAATTTCTTTTTCACAGGAGTAGTAAAGTGAAATTTATTGATAAGTTTATTATTTTTTTAAAATACTGTTTATTCACCTCATTAATATTTCTGCCATCAGCATATTCAAAAAATGATGTTTCTATATTATTTAAGCTTGAGATATTTGATTGTGAAACAACAAGCCTATTACCTATATTTACTGAACAAAAATTGATTAAGATTAGTAGGCCTGCTGATGGAGATATGAATGAAATTGCTGTAATTCAGAAAACAGTAAAAACTCATGGACTAGTTTTAGAGTACATAATTTCAGCTATGAATGATAAGAAGTTTGATAATAAAAAAGCGAAAACAACAGTTAAGCGTTCGAAAATTGCTCAGAATGAAGGAAGTATGTTTAGTACTAGTACTAGTACTTGGATTTCTGCTTTTGCTTCTAGTTGGGACAAAAACGGAGGGGCAGGAATGTCTAGTGATTTGATTGAAGTAAACGGAAAAAAAATGTTTGTTAAATATTACACAGAAATAAACCCTGAAAAAAACACTAGATTCACCCGTATTGATCTTGGTAAAAAGCTTAGGAAAGAACGAGAACTTTTAGAGTATAAACTTGAAAAGCTCAATAAAGTGGCGACCGAAAAATCAAAACTAGAATATGCCAAGAAATTCCATCCTGCTATTTTAAAACTAGCTTTTAAAGAAAATAATATTGAAGTTGATTATTTGACAAAAAAGAAGAAAAAAAGAGATCAAGAACCTAATGCATGGAGCTCAGAGCTTAGTCAAAAAGCTCAAGAGCTCAACTTAGAGTATGCCATCAAAGAAGCTAAGTTTAAAAACGAACAAGCAAGAAAAGTAGTAGGTCTAACAAGCAAAGAGGCCAGACCAATACTCTCAGAATATAGGAAAAAGATATTCTCTTTATATGAAGAAGAGAGAGAAATGATGAGAAAATTCGAAAAAGGTCTCAAAAATCGTCCTAGCAATGCGGGGAGGGTTCGATCCAGGTCAAATGCTTTAAGAAAATCTAAAAGACCTTCACAATTAAATAGAAGTGCAAATGTCGATTGTGATCATAAATCAGATTGTTACAATAAAGGGATGGCTGCCCTTCGATATAAAAAAACTGCAAAGGCAAAACTCTACTTTATCAAATCCTGTGAACTTGGACAAAAACTTGCTTGTTCAAAAGTTCAGCAACCCAACTCATCCAGAATGAATAAACCGACTAATAATTCAACTTTTGGAAAAGGAAATAAAGTACGTCTTCAAGCTAAAAGTTGGGTTCCTTATAGTAAAAGAAAAGGTGAATGTAATGATCCTGACTGGTGTTACAGCTTAGCTTTAAATGCGCAAAAAAGTAATGACCGCAAAGCTGCAATAAAATATTTTAAAATGGCATGTGACTTTGGCCAACCAAATGGCTGTATTAGATATAAACGATTAAAATAACTGACCTCATTATCAGTCAGAATATCTGGGAATTTTAGACACTCTTCAATTTGTAGTAGATCGGAAAAAATCAGGTTGACCTCTACTAAGTTCTCAAAATAATTACCTTTGTAGTAATCTGTAGTAATCCTAAAAATTACTTTAATGATTAAGGAGAGTTGGAATGTTTCCACCACCTCCACCATTTTTCGTACTACACTAAACTTCACTTTTAAAAGTTTAACTAAATTAGAGAGATGGACTTTCACGAGCTTATCAGGTCTTTTCGTTTTTCATTTCATCAAGTTTCAAATCATTTCATTAGAAAATCTACACGAAGCTAATGCGAAGATTTTTTCATTCACTTCAAAAATGCTAAAATAAAATCATGAAATACAGTGAAGACTATCCAGAAAAATTAATTGAACACATGAAAGTCGGCAATTCCTACACCAGCTTTGCTTCAACTATCAGAGTTTGTAGAGATACGCTATACGATTGGGAGAAAAAGTACCCAAAGTTTCTTAGAGCAAAAAAAATAGCTTTCACAGCAAGTGAAGCTGTCTGGGAGGGCATGGGAATGGAGCTAGCGCGAACTAATGCGACTGCTTACGCGTTCCAAATGAAGAATCGTTTTGGTTGGCGAGATCAACCTATAAAAGAAGATTTGGACATGAGTGAAATTAACCTTGTTTTTATAGATGAAGATGACTTAAACCTATGACTCAGAAAATATAAGGGAGACAATAAGCCTCCCCCTAATATTAAACTAAAAGCTATAAGAAAGGTTAAACCCTGTTGATTCTGGTGTAATTATCGGAAGGAACGTTACATTTTGTTTCGCTTTCTGTTTTCTCAAACCATTAAGCTTCACTTGACCAGTCATTCCCCAGATAAATGTTCCTAACTGAGCAACAGAGCCTACAATACATAATGCAGTACTATCACACTTTGCTATAACAGGACCTGCAATAGGAATAAAAGAAGTACTACCTCCTTTTGAAGCAGCAACAGCTACGGTTATTGCATAAGTTAGACCAAATGCTATAAACCCACTACTTCGTAGTTATGAACGGAAGATTAGGTAAGAAACCAGAAGTTAGAACATTAACTTCTGGTAGCACTGTTGCCAACTTCTCTATTGCAAACAACGAAGTTTTCAAGAATAAGGCAGGCGAAAAAGTTGAAACGGTTGATTGGTTCGATGTTGAAGTGTGGGGTCGCAATGCAGAGATTGCTGAAAAGTATTTAAAGAAAGGTAGTCAAATCTCCTTGGCAGGAAGACTTAAAACTTCTTCTTGGGAAGATAAGGATGGAAATAAAAGGTCAAAATGCTTTATCAAAGTCTCCCAGTTACAGATGCTAGGAAAAGCATCAGGATCGACAGAAAAGGAGTCCCTTACAATTACGGTAGACGATATTGCTTTTTAAAAGTTTCTACATTTAGAACAGATGAGGAGAAGCTTTCCTTGTCTGTTCTTTTTATTTCACAGTATTTTTCAATAATATATCCGCAGATTCCTAGACTTTTTCTCTTCTCCTTTTTAAAATCAAAATAAAGTGCTTCAGTAGTAGGTATATACTCTTTGGTAATAATATTGTGTTTTTTATAAATTTTACGAACTTTAAAATTATCCATATTAACATCCTAAAAATATTTTCAAATGCAATATAAGTGACGCCCTTTACAATTTGCCAAGACAACCAAACAGCTCCTATAGAAAGAAAGGGGATTAATATTATTCCTCCAACTGTGTAGATAACGTAAAGAACAGTTCCTATAAATTGTGGTAACGATCCAAGCATTGTAGTAAATAAAATCATAATTTCTTCCATTTTTACCCTCCAGGTAAGTGATTCGATATTTAATTCTCGCCAGAATCCTCCTGTTGTTTTGCAAAGCGTGACGTTCACACATAGATATTTAAGGCTCAGAAACATTCGTTTCTTTCAAGAATAAAAAGGGCTTTCACGAAAAATCTCCACCCTACGGGTAGTATTTTTAGCAAACCTTCCCTTTTTTTTCCTGACCTAAAATATCTCTGTGTTCAGCAGGTCACATCCAAAAACAACAGGAGGAAACGTGGCTAACACAAAAAAATTCGTAAACATAAAATATCTGAGTATGAAAAACGGCAGCATCTTCATTTCCATGAAAGACACAGTGTTCGTACTCGACACCTTACAAATAATAAAAATGATCTCAGCCAATACTCAACAAGTCGAAGCTGATATTAGAAAAAAACACTCTTCTAAATAGAAGATGCTTTTTGGGAGCTTGAAAGAAACTGAAACTTCACACACTTTATTTTCTTTCAGAAAGCTCTTTTTTATATTTAACAATATTAACCAATTAATTTCAAGGAGAAATTATTATGAACAAACAAATTATTACAAACGCAGAACTCGCAACACAAAATGACATATTTAGATCGACGTTTAAACAGTCTCCTTCAGACAGAATTGTTTTTACTAGCTCGGTTACTCATTCTGATAATCTCGAAGAGATTAAAAATGCAGTTAAAAACTTTAAAACATTCGAAGAGGGGGACGATCCGTACGGGGAACATGACTTCGGAACTTTCGATTTAAAGAACACTAAATATTACTGGAAGATTGATTATTACGACACAAAGTTTGAATTCGGAGCAGACCCACACTGCCAACCTTTCAATAGAGTCCTAACTATAATGGAAGCCTCTGATTACTAATCAGATCGTTCACTCGGCAGGCTTGCTCACTCAAGCTTGCTTTCTTCGACTTCGCTCAGGCGCTCACTTTGACATTCCCTTAACACATCATTCACTCGATAAACTCCTTCACTCAAGTTCATTCAATCGACTTCGCTCTTTCATTTACTTCAAAAGAAAACAGAATCAGGAGCAGCCTCGCTCCGCGATCCTGACTCTTTTGTAGTTTGAAAAGGTCACAAAATAAAAAGCCAGCCTCCATTTATAAATTAATTTAAAACCGAGAAAAGGGACACTTCGTTCTTCGCCCTTGTCACAATTTGAAATCAATTTCTTGCATTTCGCATGCCTTTTAATTTTCGGCCCGTTTCAATATTAGGGG
>JABGXW010000060.1 GCA_018675575.1 Bacteriovoracaceae bacterium
CTGACTACTAAGGACATTCGAATGAGACTATTTCTATATTCATTTTTAGTATCTACGATAGTATTTACACCTGTAAGCTATGGGGGAGTTGGAAGTTTTTTTAGTGATATAAATGATCGTATTACTAACCCTTCAATGGCCAAAACTCGAATTAAGAAGAAGATTCAGTTTCTTAAAACCCAAAAAAGAAGTATCGAAAGAAAAAGAGGTGACTTAAGGGATACCTTAAAAGAGCTTTTACAAGCAGAAAACGACGTCTATATAATGAAAAATCTACTTGATTGCCTAGCTGGTGAATCAAATATTAATGCTTATTCATATAATATTATAAGTGACGATAGCATGAGGGATCGTAAGCGAACCTTGCAAATGCTCGCAAAAATTACTGATAAAGACAAAACAAAAGCTTGTGATACTTCTGAGTTTTCAAGTAGGGCAAAAATAATTAGAAAACGAACACGATCATCAGAGAAAACTCCTGAAATATACGTTGTCAATAGAAGCGATGTCGTTGTCTATAGTGAACAAGATATTCGTGATTTGTTTGAATATTATATTGGAATGCACAAGAATGTAATCATTCTTTATGAAAACTTTGCCCGTGAAATTGGACAAATAATAAATATTGCAACTGTAAGAATGAAAAATGAAGAATTACAGATACCTGTTGCCATCGTTGAGAAGCTTACTGGCCAACATGCTCTTTCATTATCAAAAGTATTAAACCTTTCAACCATTTTACTCGAACAAGGTGGAGAATCTGGTAAGGATCCTCTCTATTCTTTTAAATCAATTGATGAATTTAATATTCTAACAAAACAAATATCTGGTGTTGACGGTCTTAATATCTATCTTCCGAGTCTTGAAGTTGATGGGATTGCTCCTTTTACCTTAAATGACAAACCAGTTGAGTTAAAACTTCCTGAAACTTTTCGATTTAGCGAAACAGCAATAAGGAAGGCCAAAGAAATAGAAAACCTTGGAGATATGGTTACTCCAGACAGTGAAATTGAAGCAAACCTTGAAGAATCAATTAATGAATTTGTAGGGCTAGTTAAACAGTACATTGATGAACTGAAAGCTTTAAAAAGATCATTATAATATGAATATGAGTAAAAAAATACTATACTTTTTCGTTATCATCATCGGTGTAAATTTAATTTGCACCGATTCTGCTTTAGCAGCTAAGTCAGAAAAAAATGATACAGAACTGATTCAGATAAGAGACCACATCTCTCAACTTAAAGATGATACTTCAACTATTAAATCAAATCTAAAAAAAATAACATCAAAATACAAAGACTATCTTGAAAATAAATACGATATTGATGGACTGATTGAAGTCATTCATTGCCAGGCGAAGCGAGGCTTTTTATTTGATCAACAAAAATCCGGTTGGAATTCCATTAAAAAAAGTATTTTAGAATATTATCATGAAAAAGATCTTGAAGGGCTTTGTGGAGAGGAAAACTTTGAGCGTAAATGGCGCAATAGACTCAACTCTACTATCTTGATGAATACTGAACATATAACAATTTTTAGCCAGGAAAAGATTGCTCAAGATGTTTATTACAAATTACTATTATTAGAGATTGAACAAAACCAACTCATCTTTGAGATGAACAAAAAAATGAAACCAATAAATGATATTATTCAGTCCAATTCAAGTTCTGTCCTAGATCTATATAAAGGCCAATTGCTCATTGAAATGAAACGCTATCTTGATACTCTAAAATTGACCTATTCCAAAGATAATTCAAAACTAGACTCCCATTTGCGACAGATGGTGAAGTTCCGCCTTGTAGCTCAAATTCAAGCTAGAATTCACCAACAAGATGGAACAGATCAAATGTATGGCCACCTTAATGAAATTAAATATGCCGACTCAGCAATAGCTCTTAATATTGAGCTACTAACTAAACGTCAACAAAGAAAAATAAGTAAAAAGAGAGATAAACTTCCCCCTCTTCCAAATGTAGATATAAAAAGTAATGATAAACTTGAGATAATAGAAGGAAGTAATGAATCTGCAGAAATAGCATTAGATCTCTTGAATAAAGTATTAGATCATCTTAAGGATGCCGAGGATCACCGTGAGGGGATTCATGAAGATATTGAAGACGCATATAATGATATAAAAGATCTTCATAAGGATATAGTGGATGATTGGAATAAATATAGAGATAGGCTTAGGAAGGCAATTGAAAAAGAGAGGAAACGTCCAAACAGGAACAACTACGTATTAAAGGAAAGAAGAAACAGAACAAAAATATCTGAAAAGAGAACACTAATTCGCAAACTAAAATCACAACTTGTTTTCGAGAAATATGATGAAGTTAAAATGATTTACTCGTATTGACTTTAAACTGCCAACTTATAGTGCATTTTTGCATAAACACCTCTAACTGTGACTAATTTTATGCTGTAATATAAAAAAAGGCTGGAAATTAGTTGTACATAAAAACTCTAAATATGCCTGCTGGGGAAAAAACAATCTCGCCTGTAGTAAACTATAGTAATCTTAAAAAATCTTTTAATAATAAGGGTTAGTTACAGAGCTCCCACCACCTCTACCAAGTCATGGTCTGATGTATATGAAGCTTTCATTTCAATTCCAAATGATAAAGGCCACTCAAAAGCTGGATTTATTTTTGAATAATTCTGTACATATTTTTTAAAAATACAAAATAGACATCAGGTGCTTTTAGCTAGATATTGCATGTTAAAAAAGCACCTGCTAGTCTAGATATATGCTGCCCTTTTTAGATATTGTTCTTCACATCATTCATTTAAGTGTAATCATCATAAATGTCTTCTTTTGGATTCCAAAGAAAACAAGAAAAATACATCTGATTATTATGTTGCCTACTTTATTTTCCTGGGGAGCTTTGGGGGCAATTTATGGATGGGGATATTGCTTTTTAACCCATTGGCATTATAAAGTCTTGCATGAATTGGACGTATTAAACCTACCTCATAACTATATTGCCTATTTTTTAAATAATGTTCTAGGTTTCTCCATTGGAGAAGCCTTTATCGATAAGATGGCCTATATGGTTTTTGGAGTTGTTGTAGTTTGCTCAGGGATTTTGCACGTTTTAGATTTCAAGAATTCCAGGGCAAATGTAAATTAGCTGACAGGTGATTCTTCTTAAGCGTTGCTAGTTAACTATTGTTAAGGAACATCTAATCCTATTCTAATACAAACCTGATATATCGCCAGAATACATTCAATAAAAACGCAGGAAAATTATCATTCCCTTGCAACTTGTGCTGTCGGGATCTCACTTTGTTATTCCTGTTATCCTAATGTGCTAAGCTCATCTGTGGCGTTCGGCTCAGTTCTTCTGGGCTTCGTTTCAACTGAGTTGCTGTTCACATGTTTGCAGCTAGATTGATTCCGTTCTCATCTTACCCCCGGCACTCCTCGACTCTCATTAATGAGTAAGTAATTGCTTTATTTCACCGCGATGTTGCATAGCTGCATTGGAACTGTTAATTTGTTCTCATGAAAATTATCAATGAATGGAAGAGTGTTGATTTCAAAAAAATTATTGAGCTATACGATTCAGTTGGATGGACAGCTTATACAAAAGATTTAGACTCCTTAAAGATTGCATTTGAAAACTCAACACTTGTTAATTTGGCAGTCTCTGATGAGGGGGAAGTTATTGGCCTAACGAGGTCTGTTTCAGATAGTATCTCGATTCATTACTTGCAAGACATTATTGTAAGTCCCAATTATCAAAGGAAGGGAATTGGTCGAAAACTACTTGAAAAATCTTTAGAATATTTTAAAAATGTTCGAACACATATGATTTTAACAGACGATGATGAAAAGCAATTAAAGTTTTACTCTTCAATGGATTATCGGAATACTAAAGATCTTGAAAAGTTTGCTCTAAATACTTTTATAAAAATGAAAGATGTTGAGTTAATTTAAGGCCTTTTTGTAGTGATCTGTAGTTATTTTGAAATATCATCCAATAAATTTAATTAGTTGTGAGGCATCTACCACCTCCAGCACCGCGATGATCTCTTTTGATGCCAAGTGATCTTAAGTGACCTAGAATGAGTTATGAAAAATTATGTCGCAAAACCATCTGTCACTCTTTCTATTGCGCTTAGTACAAGAAGATTGATTCTAAGGCCTTATAAATTTTCGGATTTTAAGAATTGGTCTACTTCGAGAAGGGATCAATTTCCATCAGTAAATGAACACGATCCAGGTCCCCCTCCTGATAAGACTTTGACGAGAGATTTTTTTAAAAAGTATGTGGATAATAAGAAAAATAACGTAGCACTGTCGCCAACTTCTCTATTGCAAACAACGAAGTTTTCAAGAATAAGGCAGGCGAAAAAGTTGAAACGGTTGATTGGTTCGATGTTGAAGTGTGGGGTCGCAATGCAGAGATTGCTGAAAAGTATTTAAAGAAAG
>JABGXW010000061.1 GCA_018675575.1 Bacteriovoracaceae bacterium
TCTCTTTCTAGCCTTGTTTTTTCCAGGAGATAAATCTCTTCTGATTCAATATCTTGAGAAATGCTGGCGAGCTTCGTCTTTAGTTCTTTTAATAACCCTGGCGCTGAGTTTAAAAAAGAGACAATTGAATCATTAACTCTATTGTCTCTTCCAAGAACTGGTAAAAGCTCAAGTCCAGCAACCAGATCCCAATTATTTATAATCTTTGCCAGAAGACTATAATCTTTAAAGCCTGATCTTAAAGATCCTGGATGAAGCATATTATAGGATGCAATTCTTACTTTACCGTAACCTATGGCCTTAGAGTGGCTGTAATATTTTGATTCTGACTTTGAATTAAAAAATTGATAATTAAGATTGCATTCGACCGAGTATTCACTGCCAATGGTATAGGCTTTAATTTCTAAACATTTTGATTTGTAATATTTACGGGAGGTCATATCATCAGCAACGCTCATGGACCAAGAACGAGACGATAAAATAAGTCCAAACAAAATAAGAAATAAAGTATTAATCTGACTTTTAATCAATGCGTATTCTCCCTTATATTAATGTCAGTACTCTAGCAAAAATATCAACAAATAATCAAGGGCAGTAAAGCAAGAAGGAAAGTCTTAACTTACTGTAATTATATTTTAAGTTTAGGAAATTAAGGGAGAATAATCAAATAATCAAGTACTTAACGCTTAAAATCAACACAGGTTAGACATTGTGCATGAGCAAATTATACATACATGTAACTATCTTGAATTACGAGGGTCACTCAGAAAGATCAATTATTGAAGCCGGGATCCTGCTTTTGGAAGACTGATGTTCACTCTCTCCGTCAAAAACCTTAATTCTCCATGGCCTTTCTGGGTCTCGAACATAGGATGAAATAATACCTCCGGAAGAGTTAACATTATGAACAACCATTACGGCATCTGGATCTATCCCACCCACAGCGAAGGTCTTTCCCTGTCCTGGAGCTTTCCCTTTAGAGAAATAATGTAAATCAATATCCTTATTAGACTGCTTAAGCCCAACAATGATTTTACTTTCATTTGACTTGGTATTTTCAACACGGACTTTAGATTTAATCGCCTCAAGGTTCTTGTATAAAATAATCCCATATGAGTTATCTTTTGTTTCACGATCCCTTAAGCTGATGTCTAAAACATGATTCAATTCTCCAAGAATGACATCTTGATTGAATTCATCAAAAGATTGAATGGATGAATAAACTAAATCATGGTGACCATAGTCTTGCAATGAAGAGAGGTTATTATTCATAACCTTGAAATAAGAAATAATTTCATTCTCTCTAGATATTTTTGTTTTGTGTTTAAGTGTAACATCTTTCCACAGGAGTATGGGCTTATAGAATTGATCCATTTTGTATGACCACTTAGAAAAAGAATTATAAGCTGTATTTTTAAAAAAATGCATAAAGTCATCACTGATATAAAAATCAGTGTGAGAACTTAGCCCATATCCTTTCATATAAGCAGCATATTGAGTATACATCTTTTTTGTATAGCCAAATGGATCTTGCTTTAAGTTTAGAATTTTCAAGGGGTCTTGTATCAAAGATTGCCTCATGAAGGTTTTGAATTTTGGTGAATTAATATTGATATTGATAGAATAAATGTTATTCCTGTCGAAAGACTGCACATGACTAAACAGCTCGGGAGTATTGCTAATCGGGAGATTTATCTCGATTCTTTGTAAAATTGCACGATGAACTTCAGCTGTTTTTTCCATTCCTGCAGATACTAACTTTTTCCATTTTTCCAGAGAATAAAACAAAGGTTTTCTAGAGATGTAAATACGAGGCTTTATCAAATTCATCTTATGGAACAATAAATTAAATGAGACATCACGACTTACCTGAATATTGTTTTCATCAAAAGGTCGTATAGAGATCAGCCCTAAAAAAAACTGTGTAGCGGCATCAATAAATACTGATTCTTTTTTAGTAGAACTAATGTGAGTAATATTCGCAGTTTTTTCTATATAATTCTTTATCAAGTTGTTCATCAAAAAAGAAAGAAGCTCACGATTTAATTTTTCTTCACTACCCAAAGAACTTAAATTAAATGATTGTATTCTTTTGAAAAGAGCTTGATGTTTTGATTGTAAGAAAAGACTCATCGATGTACTTAAATGAGTAACGCTTGGATAGTAAACCTCCAAATAACCATTATGCTCACTAGACATCAGGAATTTATTGTTTCTGATTGAATCTATAAATCCAGGTGTTATCTTGCTTGTTATCTTTATCATTTCTCTGTAGCTAGTTTTTCTAAGATAGGTCTTTTTGTCTTTACTATAATGTCTATGTACATTACTTATTGTATCTAAGTTAAGATTCGGTTTATTTTTAATGAGATAGACATTAGAGTTTAAATTATGAACAAATTCATTTGAAAAGTCATTCCTTTGGATAAATGGTATTAAATCGTCAAAGAAATTAAATCTTTCACTATTTAAGTTTAATGTTTCAATGAAGCTTGAGGTGTAGTCTAAGGAAAGAATAATGTCTATATTTGCTAGAACCTTCTCCTTGTCTATAGATCCGTAAACCTTTGCGACCCTGCTTCTAAATACTTCTTCAAGGCCTTGATATTTTTCTTGTATAAGCGCACTTACTAACTGTGGGCACGAAAGCTCTTTCTTCGTGTCACGCGCGACTTTTGATTCTTGTTTAGTTCTTTCTAAAGGGATTCCCCATGAGGATAGTAGATGGATCGTTGTAGTACAAGATGAACAGAGAAGATATATAAAAATTAGATTTACAAATTGAAGCTTAGTTCTCACTTTGCGCATCCGACAATAGTTGTTCAAACTTTTCTTTCCTCTGTCTTTTTGTAATGACACTTAAATTGCTGTCTAGAATTCGAGGCAGAAGAATATACTGTGAATAGTATTCAATCGCTTTTCTTCCTGACGCTGTCTTTCGAAGGCTGGTCCAATCAAAATCGCCCTTACTGTAAAACAACCATTTTGTAATGGACCATTTATTGTTTGCTTGAGCTGATAAAGATTGTTGAGCTACTCTATGAACAAATTGTTCTGCAAAGCCCCCCTCAGTATTGTCCTCAATAATGAGGCGTGCGATATCATAGCTAATTTTTCTTTTTACTGCAGGTGAAACTCTATCGCCAAGTATTTGAGGAAGGATATAGTTTTCTTTTATATATCCGAGAAGCTTTTTTCCTCTCACAGAACCTGTTCTCATAATCCTTCTAAAATCGTATGAACTTGTCATAGTTTTTACTAGTTCACGAAGCTTTCTATATTTGTTTTTGAGAAAGTTATAGTCACTCCTTTGAGCGACTGAAAGTTGACTATAAGAATTATTATTAGTTCTTCGCTTAAATTCTGTAAAATCCTCTCTTTCCATATCAATGATGAAATTTAGGAATTGGCCATGAACGTTCTCAGAGACCTGTGCTAACGCCAAGTGATCAGCAATTGTTGATTCAGTAAAAAAGTTATTCAAGTCTGATACACGAACAACTCCCGGCGTCGTATTAATATAAATCAATGCATTTTTAAGTTCAGACTTAAAAATTATGAGTTCTGTTTTCATCCTTTCTTGATCAAATATAAATCCTTTAGAAATATATGCGCCGACGACATTAATCATATTTGTCATGGCATTGAGTCCTAATGCGGGGGTTATTACTCTCTCGCGAGGAGGTAATGAAGAGTTTAAAACCCCTGCACTGTCAGATCTTATCGATTTAAATTTTATAATAAGATCAATAAGCTCTAGATCAATTAATTTTTCAAATACGTCTCTATTAGTTTCTCCAGCATTATTTAATGAAGCATGATCTAAGTCTGGCACCGATTTAAGTATAAAGGCCCTAAATCCTTCGTACAAGTCGTCCTTTAAATCTCTCTGACAATCTTTTGTTTCCTTAAGCAGCCATCTTCGATTAATATTCTTATTTTTTGCAATCGTTGAAAGAAGTCGCTTGATATTTTTAATATCATTCTTTTTATAATCGTAGCTAAAAGTATGTTCGTCGCTTGTAATTGATAAGAACGAAATGGCTCCCAAATTTGCACGTGACAAAGATTCCAGTAATTGTCCAAGAGATCGATCAGTGCTATGACTTCCACTTGCATCATCAACTGATACATAAGAGAGCTCTGAGCTTTCAGCAGACTCATGAATTGATTGAAATATCTTCTTATAGCAAGTGTTAACATTTTCAACTGCCTTCACTATATCTCCACCGACTAGTACTGGTTTATAATCTTCTATAAGATTTAAAGATAAATTATGAGAAATGTTAAATAAAGTTACATCAGCGCAAGCATTTGCATAGTTTTTATAGTCAGAGACACTCATGTCTTTAAAAATATCTATTTTTTCAATACATTCATTCATATAATGTATTGGTGTAAGAATATTATTTACCTTTATGCTGGATTTAGGAAAATGTGAGGCAACCAAGAGCTCAAAATCGTCTTTCGCGAGGGCAAAAATCTTAGCGCCCAGTCTCTTCTTTTGACATATTCTAATCTCTGTAATCACCTTCTTATGATTTTCATTAGGAGAATATTCTTTCAAGCACTCTAGGTACTCTTCATTAATTTTATTCACCAGTCTAACTTTAATATCTTCATCTTTAATTTGTTTACTAATATCTCTAACCAAAATATATTCTGATTTTTCTTTTTCATAATTTACAAGAAACTCATTGGCAAAGATTTCAACTCCACGTTTCTTTCCTTTATCATATCCTCTTTTTGAATATGATATTAAAGCGGATCGAAGTGAATTACCAGAGACATCTCCTAACAAAAAGTGGAGTCTTTTATCAAGAGCATCAAAAGAATCTAAATTATATTGATACTCTAGATCCTCAGAGACATCCTCAGGAAAACTATTTCTTAAGTCATTTTCAATTAGTTTACTAATCGTTAAGCTTGTGATGAAAATATAATCCTCTTCAATCGCTGAGTTGATCTCTTCTGTTGACAATAGGTTTCTAATCTTATTACTTATATTACGGGAAAGCCTCCCTTCTAAATATTTTTGTATTTCTTTATCATCTGTATAGTTTTCAGAAATCATATTGACATAAATTTGATACAGCTCTGGAATATGATTTTTAAGAACTGACAATTTGCAATTGCTTATGTCTTGATCATGATGACTCATTAAATAAGAAAGGTCTTCATGTGTTTCTAATGACTTATTTATACATAATTCAACATCAGTATTAATTTTTTCTTTAAATGATTCTGAAACTCTTATTCCTAACTTTTTTATAAATTCAATTTCATATAAAAATGATTCCATAGTTGCTATGTCCGAAACATGTTTTGAGTCTCTTAATGCTTTTTTGGCGCAATTCAATTGTTTCGTCTGTGCATTTGTGAAAGCAACAACTCCTGTGTTTCCTATTTTTAGATCATGGAGAAGTTTTGCATGTACTGATTTATTGCATTTAATTAATGTCGTCTTAATTGCCAATGGAAAAGATCGGAATATATATTCAAAGATGACATCTTCTTTTACATGTTTGATAAATTTATTACAATGTATCCTCAGATCTTCATTGAGAGCATTATTACATTGCTGAAGTCCCTCTACGACGACTTCTTCTACGACTAAATTTGCTAATTCATTATCATTGTTTGCTGTAATACTGAGTTGATTATCTGACTGAAAAGACAAGGCTACAACTTCATTTCCCACTAGATTTTGAGTATTCAAAAGACATGAGTCAATAATTACCCTTAAATCTTTTATTGAGTTTAATTTAGTCATCGTTTCAAAGTTTATGGCAGTGTAGTGCTGATTCAAATCAAGAAGCTTATTCTCCACAAGGCATAATTTGAAGTTTTTAGATATATTATTTTTTAAAGATTCTACTTCTATAGCTGACAGGTTCAGTTGTGAAAAATAATTATTTTTAGTATCAACGGTATTTGCATATGCAACATACAAGATAGCGTTTTTTTCACATGCTTTGAGAATTGTTTCTTGGTCAACATCAATCCCTTGTCCAGAGATAAGCTGGATATTTTCAAGCATACATGATTGATACTTCAGCTTAAAAAGGTCTGTTTTTTCCTTGTTTCCATTTTCAAATTCTTTATGAAAAGCAGACTTGAAGATCATTATAATTTCTTTGTCAGAATATGTTTGAAAATACTGATCTGAATTATGAACTCTCACAACTGGCTGATGAATGACAGATTGATGCGTCAATACGACTTCGTCCTGAACCGAGACAACGTCTTGCCGACTTTCGCTATACTTTAATAATCTCCAATTCTCATTATCAAGTTTTAAAAAAAAGTGTGATTTTTCAATGTCCTCAACCTCATCTAATCCTGATTTTTTTATAAGGCTTAGTCTTGCACCCTTTAATGAAAGGTCATCTATCTTTAAGATAAATAATGTATTCTGTTTCTTATCTTTGACTATAATGTGGCCATTTTCAAAAATTATTTCATAATTTTTAAGGTCTCCTTCAAGATTCACTATACTAAACTTAGAGATACTATTATCGTCACTTACCACTACTCTTAATTGGAAGAGTCTTGAAGGTTCTATCGTTCTAATTTTAAGTAATGGGACAGATCTATAAAAAATTGAACCGTTCCCTTCAATTTCGGCAGGACTTCTTGAATTTTCGACTGCTTTGAATTGGCTTATCAAAGTAAGAATGTTTGAGCCCTCAGTAGGTAGCTTGACGGAGAAATGGGCAACTTCACATTCCCCAGGACTTAAATATTCCAATTCTTTTAATTTTGCAATTAATTCTTGCTCAACTTTTAATCTCACAGAAACATTATGTTTTAAGATCTCTTTGAGTTTTACTTCTGCAATCCTTACGGCAGTAGGTCTTTGTACATCAAATTCCGCATTAAAGGTTCTTCCGGGGACATTTGGTTTATCAAAATAAAAAAGAATTTTTTTAGTAGATAGATTGTAGTCCAGCTTAACGATATTCCCAAATGAATTAACATTATAGAGAGATCTCCATGTCCCTGTAGCAAGGGATTCAGAAAGAGAGGAGCTCATTATGAAAATAATGGCAGACAAATGTAACAATACTTTAAATTTCAATAGCCTACAGTCTGTTTAGGTTAATAAACTTATTTTTTACTTATCGGTGCTAACAAATTTTTCTTAAATAACACTCCAATATTGTTCAAGAATTCTCATAGCTTTCCGAAAAGTAATTAGAATTAATTAAAAATCTAACAGAGGAATAATGTCCATGAAGCGTATGCAGCAATTACTACTTGTGTTCATATTCTCCCTATTGTTTGCCGTGACCTCATACGCTGCGGGTGCAGGAAAACTAATAGATTTTCTAGTCAATGATACTGGAATTATTGAACTACTAGGGTCTAAAGGCATAAAGGGAGCGGCTGCTACTCGTGCAAAAAAATATGTCATGTTATCACTAAGCTCGTTAAATATGATGGGTGATAGAGTCCCCACTAAGATCGAATTAAAGAAGATTATTACTTCAATCTCTGGATCGGCTGACGATCTTAAAATTAAGAAGCAATTAACTGAATTACTAGATAGGCCGTCAGAGCAATTATCCAAAAAAGATGTTGTCTCGGCTATGAATAATCTCATTTGGCTAGCAAATAGACATGGAAAAAGAGGAGCAATTGTTCTTGCTTGCTCGGCTTGTGTAAGTGAATCTCTATCTCGACATGGATTTAAGTTCACATTAGAAGTATTAAATGATTCTGCTGCTAAAAGAGTGCTAAATGATGTGCTTCCGAGAAGACCAAGAGACTTAAGAAATTTCCTCAATGAAAAAATGACATCATTAGGACTTGGTGATTTTTCAAGAGCAACACGGGATCTCATAGCACCAGAAGAAGAAAGATCTTTAGGTTTATTTTTAGGACTTTATGAGCATGGATCAAAAAGTCAAAAAGAATTAATTGAATCAATTTTAGAGGTATCAAAAAGACCTGATGGAAAAGTTGAGTTACTAGATCCAAAGAATCCACATAAGTTATGGAAACTTTTCACAGAAGATTTAGACCAAGATGAGCTTGTGGACTGGTCAAAAATGCTTAAGAAAGTAGCTCGTGACTCAAGTTCTGATGAATCTAAAAAAGATGCATTCTTTGCTTACTTAAAAAGGAGAGCTGGTGACGATCCCACAATGAATGAGTGGTTAAATAAAATTAAAATTAAAAAATGTTTTTTTAATTAATTATTTAATTAATACCTTGAGGCCAGTTTGTTCTGAAAATACTTTGGACATGGCCTCAAAATCTGTTTTATCCAGCTCTTTAAGCCAATTTACTTTGTAATCAAAAATTAATTCATGATTTCCTCTATTTTCCCTATGCCATGAAGAGGGGTAAGGTCGAGATGGAGTGTTGAATTGAACAAGGTTTGGGTTGAATGATTTCATGATTTCAAAAAATTGTTCAAAGTCTTTTTCTAGTAAAGGCATTAGCATGCATTGTACTTCTAATGCACCATTATAGATTTTTCTAAATTCTCGTATTCCCTCGATTATAGATTCGAATGAAACACCTTCAGCTGGTCTATTCACTGTTTTCATGAGTTGTTCAGTCGGACCATCAAGTTTAACTATTACTTTATCTAAGCTCAGCAATGTTTTTCGTACTTCAGGAAGGTGTAGAGTTGTTGCATTAGTTAGAATATTTTGAGGAATTGTAGGAGATAGCTTTCCAATCCCTTTTATCATTTCATCTAAATTTAACGCCAATGTCGGCTCTCCAGAGCCAGAGTATGTAATGACATCTACTATGGTATTACTAGCAATTACTTCCCGATAGTCTTCTAAAACCTGTTCAGTTTTCACATAGACATCTCTTTTGATTGTTAGATTTTGTATTTTTCCAAGCTGGCAATAGATGCAATCAAAAGAACATATTGATGTTTGGAAAAGAGGATCTATTCCTAATGATTGGCCAAATCGCCACGACTTTACAGGTCCATAGACTGTTTTTTTATTAATATTTTCGAAAGTGTTAGTACTCATTAATTATTAGATATCATAGGGCGGCCAAATAAGAAATCTTTTCATTCTCTAGGCGACAATTGATCCACGAACCATCTAACTCAGAGTGAACAGATTCATAAAACTTTATTGATGGCCCATTCCAATCAAGGACTTGCCATTCAAATCTTCTGCATTTTTCCTCGATTGCAATCTTTGCAAGATGTTTCATAGCTGCTATGCCAAGTCCACTTCCCCTCGCCTCAGGGATGACATAAAGATCTTCTAGATAGAGAGTCTTTCCCTTCCAAGTGGAATATTTATAGAAGTACAGAGCAAAGCCTACTGGCGTATTTTGATCTGCTAGTATTAAAGATTGAAATAAAGGATTCTCACAGAAGCCATCTCTTATAAGTTCTTCTTCAGTATTCATCACTTGATCAAGGGCCTCTTCATACTCGGCAAGGTCTCTTATCATTTTGATGATAAACTTTGCATCTGATTTTGTAGCTTTTCTTATTGTCATTATAAACTCTTTTAGGGTTACATAAATTCAACCACACCGGGGTCCCTTTTTATAATAACAATTTTAAGCGCATTTAAAAACCTTTGAAATTCATCTACCGATTTATAATCAGCAAGTTCCTGGACAACACGATGAGCTACATCATTAAGACCTTGCATTTTAAAGAGATCTTCTGTTGACATAGATTCCCATATAGCATGCCCGAGAGCATTATCTGCTGGAGACTGGGGATTAAAAATCAACTTCTTAAATGTCTCGACATTCATCTCATATACTTTTTGACCATCTTTAAATTTAAAAACTCCATCTCCACCGCGAGTTGTATAGGATTCCAATAAGGCTTCAGAAATTTCTGTTTCGAGTTTCTTATATTTTGTGATTAACTTCTTTCCTTCTACTTCTGTCATTTCAGTGGCAGCATTGGCAATACTTTCTTGAAAAGATCTAAATGCGCCCATAGTTGTATCTGCAGATACAAAAGTACTAAGCCCTATTGCCGATCTTGCTTCTGCTTTTAATGATTCATAAACAAGTCTTCCTCTTGCTGCAAAGAATTTTCTTAAGATCATTCCATCTGCCATGAAATGGAGAAGTGGAACCCTACCAACTTTCTGAATATGAGGCGCACCTTGCCAAAGAATAAGGTATGGTAATTCCCTCTTTCTCATTGGAACTTTCATAAGAACGTCCGTTAGGTCATCCATATTCCTCATAATAAATTGTTCAAGATCTCCACCATTTTTTGCAAGGAGTTTTAAATCGGCCTCGAGAGCTCTCATCTTCGTAGCATTTTTTGCTAAGAACTCAACTCTCATCTTTCGAATGGCAGTCCAAATTTTATATGGTGTTCTAGCTAATCCTTTACCTACGTAACCAAGACCCTTCATAGCATGGGCAGCTCGATTTAATATTGTTGGATTATTTGGTAAAACAGGAAATTTTCCTACAAACCAAGTTACGTCTTTGACTTTGTCATAAGCCTTAATGGCCTTATCTAATCTCTTCCCTGTAAAAGATTTAAAAACATTATGAAGAGCTTTTGGGTTATGTCCAAAATAGCTTGAAACAACTTTAGCTGTCTGCTTATCGATTACATTTTTGGATTCTTTAACTGAGATCCTACCAAATTCTCTTCTTAAGGTATTGCTTGTTCCTGATAGAGCTTTCTTAAAAGGGGCCATAATATGCGAAATCCCTTTCACTAATGACTGTGAACTTATCTTTCCTTTAGAGAAGTTAAACATGAGCTTTTCATATTTAGACATTGTTTTTGCAATTTCCTTTTTAGGAACCCCAGCCTTACTCAATCTTGCTGTTAGCTCTGCAGCTGCTTCTGCGGCAGGTTTTCCACCAGACCTTGCTGCTGCATTTAATCCAAAATCAGTAGCAAGAGAATCAAACTCTAAAACATAGCGGGCCAATTTAACGTCAGCTTCCGCTAAAACTCTTTTTGCAGACTGTTTAAAGGCAACCTTTCCTGAACTTCTCAGTAAATGCTTACCACTAACGACCGCTAATTTTGTCCCAACAGTTGCAGCTCTGCTCACAACTCCAATCAATGGAATAATAGATATCACTTCAAATGCTGCCCAAAACCATCCTCGACTTACTTCACCTGCAGACCCTTTGTTAGCGTAGCCAAGCCCTTCCATTATTTTAATTTTCTTTTCATATCTGTCAGCATCTGACTTTCTGTTAAATTCGCGGCCAATTAACTCGACTTGCATATCCATAGCTTTTAAACCAGCGCCAATCATAATAATTCCAAGCGGAGCACATAGGCCACCGGTTAGACCTGTACAAGCTGATCCTATTAAGATTGCTCCAACACCAAGTAAACCTGCTCCTAATCCTAACTTTAAATCTTTCCACTCATCTGGAGACATTGAATTCATTTTATCTAAGATATTTTCAGGTACTCCGGGAAGTCCTGCCATTTGGTTTAATTTGTTCTGACTTTTTGAAGTCGCATAAAATAACGTTTTAAAACTCTCATGATCATGTGGCTCTAACTCACAAAAAGAATTCAAGTTTTCCATTATTTTCATTTTTCTTGTGTCGGCAGCTTTTCTAATTAATGCATGGAAAAAAGGCCTCTTGAGATCATTGTCAATTGATAGAAAAGAAAGTTTTGCCATAAAATCATTATCAACTCCATTTTCTTTCGAGAATCTTTCAAAGTAAGCTGTTTGCTTTTCTACATCACCACGTAGCTTATAAAGTTCAAAGAAAAAATCTCCATACTTGGCCATTGGGCTATCAAGCACTTGATTGATTAAATCCTGATCTTCGCCTGATAATCGAACCGGCATTTTATTTTTTAGTTTCTCAACACTGGCTTTAGTTAAAATCGTTTGGTAAGAAATATCTTCTAAGTGCTTATAGTATTCCTTTCCATCTGAAGCGACTACTGTAAAGAGACGACTATTTCCCTCATCTGTAGACTCAATTATATCGTTCCAAATGTATTCTTTTTCATCTTCTTCTAATAACTTCGTTGCATGTGAAGGATAAAGAGGTTGATCAATTCCTAGTTTTGAAGCTGCAGTATTAAGTTTACTTATTCTTGTTTCAATATGACCGCTAAAGCAAGAAGAATTAGTTCTTGGAGTATAGTTTTGATAATAACCGCCATTATAACGATATGAAGGATCATGACCTTCTTTTACATTGCTAAGTTCATCCATCGCCACAAGGTAAGAAAATCTAACCCGGGCCCAAGGATTTTGAGCTTTCATCTGATCTTTTAAGAATTCTAATTCAAGAGGTCTCGCTTCTTCTAGTGATTCTGATTGATCTCTAAAGTAATTCCATAATTTACTAAGAGCGGGATAAAAACTTTCTAAACGTTCTTCTTTTATACGTCTTGTAGGTGTAAATTCTCCATTTTCGGTAAATAGACCTAGATAATCAGAAAGTTTTTGCATAGTTTTTTTGGTATCATTTTTAACGCAAAATCTTGAAGAATTTATTTTTGAACAAAAGCTAGAAACTACGGATTTAAATCCATTCTCTTTATTATCAATATTCTTTGCTATCGCAATTCGTAATGATTTAAGACCCCATGTTCTCCAAACAACTGAACCAAAAAGAGCTGGTAAATCAATTTTAATGCGTTTATTTTTTAAACTATTTACTAAGGAGTCTGAAATAATTTCTTCATAATGTAGAGCAGACTTTCTCTGAAGCAGCTCCACCAAGTATGTAGATAAATTCTGACGTCTAGGGTCTATCATCACTTTTCTTTCTTCAGAAGCTTTTACTTCATAGAGTTTCATTTCATTTGGCTGAGAAACTATCTTTTCAAATAATTCTGATCCATGATATGTAAATTTCTTAGTTACTCTAGAACCTAAACTTCCAACCTTTTTTTCTCCATGGAAAACATTTGAAGCTTCTGGGATTCGCAAGCTCATTACTGTGTCAAAGTGAGAAATATCATCTATTGCAGGAGCCGAGATTCCACTATTATTCTTTAAACCTAGCTGTGCATTTTTATAATTTTCAAATGGCATTAGTCCTGAATAACCATTTTTTGTAGGATCACGGTTCACATTATTCATGTAATATTCCATGTATTGATTATCTTGAGAGATTGTTAGTCCATGAGCACCAAGAATATTATCCATATAGTTGACACCTAGGCCTTCATCAAATTTAAACTTAAAAGATTCTGGAAGGTCACCATTAAAATGATTTTGGCAAGATTTTGGAATTTCAATTTCTTGTTCTTTTCTTTTGCCTCCCATTGAATCATATATATAGACTTGAGAAAGCATCATATGAAGAGTCATCCATTTTAGGGCACGTATATAATTTCTTCCTATTGGAGCTTTTATGAGAGTGAGAATATCTCTGCTTAAAACTTGTGTCTCATTATATTTAAGTTCTGTTCTTCCCCACTTTTTATCTATCATTTCAATATAAAATGGTTCTTCTGAAGGATTAGGCCCCAAGGTAATCAGGTCTCTTGAATCTAAATCCTCTTTCGGAAATAGTCTAGTTGGAATCTGAGGTAAAAGAGAATTGTAATAATGAGCACCGTCATACTCTGCTGGCATGTATGATCTTTTCATAACAATGAGATCCCTCATTGGAAGTGCAACATTGTAAAGGAATTGGACTAATAATTTTTTTCTTTCTTCTTCATTAAAGTCATCATCCTCAAGGTACTTGCGTACCTCTTGCATATAGAACTCACCTTTTTTATGAAGTTCTCTAACTTTTGGATCCATAACCTTAAATGTCACAGGAGGATCTTGATCGTCTTCATCTTTTTTATCTTCTTCCATCGCTTTAGTGACAATTTCATCAATCAAACCATTTATTCTCTTAGGCTGACATTCTTGCATTTCTTCTGCAGGAGTTTCTGGGTCGAATGAATAATGAAATGAACCACAAGAGTTTTTTTCTAAATCTTTAAAATATTTTTTGAAAGCTGCTTCTGTATTGGTATCAAAAGTAATTAAATTCGGATCAATATCTTGAACTTGATCTGCTTCAACCACTGCTGTCTCTAATGCATCGGTAGCATCATTATCGCAATCAGACTCTAGTTCTTTGCCCTTGATTTCAACTCTAAACTCTTCTATTTTTTTGAGCAGTGGGGCAATTTCAATATCATGTCCGTAGGCCGCGGGACTTCTATTACTTGTGAGGTTGATCTTGTAGCAAATGGATCCAAAGGCCAATTGAGCAGAGCAAAGATAGATCACAAAAAACGCTAAAGTTCTTTTACACTTAGACATAATCATTCCTTTTCAAGTTTATCTACCTTATATGTTCTGCAATATTTGGGCCAAGAAGTATGCTTCTCTTACAACTTAAGGTACTGAAATAAGAATGTGTTTTGGAGGTATATGTCTGAATTTTAGACAAAAAAAACCCTCTATTACAATTTTAAACAGAGGGTTCTTTTTTATCATAATATTTAATTAAGTTTAGGCTTGTGGTTGTACCGGATCTCTTAAATCTTTTCTAAGAATTTTTCCAACATTTGATTTAGGAAGTTCTGTTTTAAAGACAACATATTTTGGCTTTTTATATCCGGTTAAATTTACTTTGCAGAAACTTCTTACATCTTCTTCAGTTAAAGAATCGTCTGCCTTAACAATAAAAAGTTTTACTGCTTCTCCAGATTTTTCATCAGGAACACCAACAGCGGCACACTCAAACACACCAGTATGTGTCTGCATAACATTTTCTATTTCATTAGGAAATACATTGAATCCTGAAACCAAAATCATATCCTTTTTACGATCAACAATTTTAAAATATCCTTCATCGTTCATAACTCCAATATCACCAGTTCTAAAAAAATTATCATCTGTCATAACAGCTTTTGTTTCTTCAGGTCGGTTCCAATATCCTCTCATAACCTGTGGCCCTCTAATACAAATCTCTCCCCTTTCACCAATTGGTAATTCTTTTCCGTCATCATCAAGGATTGCAATTTCTGTTGAACTAATTGGCATTCCAATATGGCCATTATAGGCCTTCAAATTCATTGGATTAATACTAGCAGCCGGAGAAGTTTCTGTTAAACCATAAGCTTCGATAAGTGGAGTTCCTGTTACCTCTTTCCATTTTTCAGCAACAGCTCGTTGAACTGCCATGCCACCACCAAGAGTTACTTTTAGAGATGAAAAGTCGACTTCATTTATATTTGGTTGAGCAAGTAGACCATTAAATAAAGTATTTACTCCAGTGAACGCAGTAAACTTCCATTTCTTTAACTCTTTTACAAATCCAGGCATATCTCGAGGATTCGTAATCAATACATTTAAAGCACCAAGCGATGAAAAGATAAAGCAGTTCGCGGTCAAAGAAAAGATATGATAGAGCGGCAAAGGGGTAATAATAATATCCTTACCTGGTTCCACTAAATCTCCAATCCATGCTCTGGCCTGAAGCATATTAGCAACAATATTTCTATGCGTAAGATCAGCTCCCTTTGATCCCCCCGTCGTACCCCCAGTATATTGTAAAAACGCAGTATCATCATGGCCTAAGTTTGGTTTTGAAAATCTATTTTCATCTGAATCATGGACACAATCTTTAAAAGATTTTGATCCTGGAAGATTCCAATTAGGGACCATCTTTTTAACTTTTTTAATAACAAAGTTAACTAATAAAGATTTTGGAAAAGGTAAAAAGTCTCCAATCTGAGTCGTCATGACATGCTTAATGGGTGTTTTAGAAAGTACTTCTTCTAAAATCGCAGCAGAGTTTTCAAAGATGACAATTGCTTGTGACTCAGAATCTTTTAGCTGATGTTCTAATTCTCTTGCAGTATAAAGAGGATTAACATTAACTGCGACTAATCCAGCTCTTAATACTCCAAATAAGGCCACTGGATATTGGAGAATGTTAGGCATCATTAGAGCTACTCTCTCCCCCTTTTTTAATCCAAGATCTTTTTGTAAATAAGCAGCAAACTTTCTAGAAAGCAGTTCAATATCTTTGTAACTTAGAGTTTTACCCATACAATGAAAACTTGGAGCATCTCCAAATTGGTTAAAGGCATTTTCTAAAACTTCGGGAATATTTTGATAGGTGTTAATGTCAATTTCTGAAGGAACTCCTGCCTGATAATTCTTAATCCAAATTTTTTCCATAATTGTATCCAGCCTTTTTTATTTAATTATTGATTAGTACAGGGATTCTACAGCGACAAGCTCCTCTACACAAATTTTTATAAATAGTAGATTCTCCCTAATCTCTGCATCGGAAATAATCTTTTTTTTTAATTGAATATCCACACAAATATTGGTATCTAATGGCTCGCTTTTGTTTATGTCTTTAAGGATTTAAAGAACGAGCAAAAACTTTCACACACACAGTTTTATATCTGTACTAAAAAGCCTCCAGAATTGGAGGCTTTTTACTTGCTAAGTTAGCGATTTAATAAACGACAAACAGACGACACGGTGCGTCCTAGAAAAATATACAAAGTTCATAGAGTTCTTGAAATTTGTTTCAGTTATGGGTATTGTCCAGACAACTATCTTCAGGAAAATACATGAATAAAATCATGACCTTATTTCTCTTACTTATGTCATTTCAAGCTTTTACTGAGCAGCACCCTCACCTCCCTTTAGAAATGAGTTCTTCCGAATACCAGCAATTACTGAGACAGCATTGGTTTAAATTTGGTGATGGCATGATGAAGGCCAACGGCCCAGAGGTTCAAGCGGCCATCGATGGTGGAGAGATTTTCTCTAAGTGGTTGAAAACAATAAATGCTAAAAGACCCTTAAATGATCAAATTAGACTTTCCGAAGGGACGGGCCCTGGAGGTGGAATCCCAATAGCTAAACCTTCAAAGTATGGCCCTAAAACAATTTCTAAAAAGCTTCGTGAAATTCAAAATGAAATGCCAAAAGCGATGCTTAGAATCATTTATGGAGGCCTTAATATGACTGACGCCATTCCTCCATCAATTTCTAAAGAAGATTTCATCAAGCATGGACGAACGGCAAACGGGCTCTACCAAAGTGCTGTGAGATGGAGTACTTCTATTGAGCCTCGTCTAGATTATTATAAAAGGAATAAAAGAAGAGATATCCGTGGATTTTATCATTTAAAAAAAATAGAAGATCTCGACGCAACTCTTAATGATTATTTTATTCTAGGCCCTGAAAAACAAAAAGAATTCAAAAAACATCTGATTGGTCTTTGCATGAATTCTAAAAATAGCTTATCTACCTGTGAGTCACAATTCAAAAGAGCGGCCCAATCTGCCAAGGTTAGAGAATTTAAAAATAAATTTTGGCGTGCTGGTCAAGCGACCTGGAATTCTTTTTATCAAATCTCAAAACCTAGAACAGATGTGACATGGTCACCAAGTTCTCCCAACATAATGAGAGCACCTTTTAAAGATCCTAAAAATACAAAGATCGCTAATTGGCTCAAAGAAAATATAGAAGATGAATTCAAAACTGACACTTGGAATTTTGAACTAGACTTTGAAAATGGTTCTCCAGAAATGGCCTACCTTAAATTTGAAACAGGTGTTACTCCTCACGTAACAAAAGGTAATATCATTGTCATGGATACAAATTCTCCGATAGAGGAGTATTCGGTTAAATGGACTATTAGACATGAATATGGTCATATTTTGAGAATGCCGGATTGTTATGTAGAATTCTATGACGAAACAGAAGAAGTTGTTGTAAACTATCAGTTAGATGTTACTGATCTTATGTGTTCAAGAGCAGGTGACATGAACGATAGAATCTACAAAGAACTAAAACGTGTCTATTACAAATAATCAAAGACAAAAAAAAGAATACGATGAACGTTGCTGCCAAACGGGTTGTGGCGATTGTCCTTATGATTTTGAACTGGAATTAGATCCTCACATTCCTGCAGAGTTTCAGATAGAAACATTAAATCAAAGTAAAAATAAAGAACTCTCTGCCGAGCAACGCAAGTATCTTGAGCTGGCTGACCTAGATTAGTCTTTTAATTATGCCGACTTGCCAAAATCTGGTGGTTCATCAAAGTCATTCCCCATAATGTCAGTTATATCATCGTCTGATTTTTGCAGATTTAAAGGTTTATAGATTTTTTTATCATGTGAGTGGGCCACACTCGCTCCAAAAAAGAAAGCACATAATAAAAAATACATCCAAAGAACAGCTATGATTAAAGTTTCAAAGTTTCCGTAGGTTGCAGTGAGGGCATCCTTCGCTAGATTCATATAAATCCAATGAAAAGATTTTCCAAGGACAAAGCAAGACACAAAACTAAATGCACCTAAGAAGGCATCATTCACTTTAACTTTTATTTCTGTGGAATACATATAAAAAGCGGTAAAGAATCCTAACGACATCACAGCGGGCAAGAAGTTAAATTGAAATAAAGTCTTCAATGATTTTTTTAACATACCCACTTCCATCGGCACTAAAGCAAAAAAGAGCTTTTCATTTGAGATCACTAGCAAACAAACAATGAACATTGAAAAGACAACCCCAGTTATTATCGATTTAAAGTCTTCCAGAATGAATCCTCCCTTGCTTTCAACATGGGAAATTTCATTCAGTCCAAACATGATCGAAGTCACAACTCCAAGACAGGCATAGAGTAATAAAAAAATATTAAAATAGTTTGTTGAATTACCTGATAATTGATTCTCAACAATATTTTGAATTGATTTTAAAATCCAAGGTGCAAGATGAGGAAAGTTTGAATTTATAACTTCTAAAACATAATCTTTAGCTCCATGTACATCCCCCATCAATGATCCTGTTATAGATATAAATAATAAAATAATGGGACAAAAAGAGAGAATAGCGAAAAAAGTTGCTGAGCCTGCCAGTATTTCACCTTTTCTTTTTTTAAAATGAAAAAATCCATGCAATAATCTATGCGCCGTAATAGCAATAAACTTAAAACTTTTACTTTCGTAACGGTCACCTAATTTCGAAATGTCTTTGAGTTTTTTCTTTTTAATCATCGAAGTCTTATCGGCAGTTGATCAAATTGCTTGAGGTCTTTAATCTGCTATGGCCTCTCTAATATCAAGAGGTTTGAGGCCAAAGTCATTTATCATCTGTAATTTCAAGGCCCTAGAATAGCTCTTTATTTGGTATTCTCTTTGTGCCGCTGATGAACGATCGTGCCCATCTTCCATATACATAAGTCGTTTTGGTTTCGAAGATCTAAAAAACTTTGCTCCTGTTCCTTTATAATGATTCTTAAGACGTTTCTTTAAATCGTTCGTAATTCCAGTATAAAAGGAACCGTTCTCTGTTTGAATTATATACACACACCACATCATTGTTAAACGTTAAGTTAAGATATACGTGTCTGTAAATAGACAATACTATGCAAATTTAATATTGTTGATCACCCAATTGTGTCGGGACGTAGCGCAGCTTGGTAGCGCGTTCGCCTGGGGGGCGAGAGGTCGCTAGTTCGAATCTAGTCGTCCCGACCATTTTTATCACCATCCGTACTTATTTCCGCTAATAGCCCCGCTCATAGATGGGGTGGAAAAGGGATGAAAGCTTAAATCAGACCAGTGAAGGATACAACTATCGAAAGTATCTCAATTTCATTGACCGTAGGAAATGAGGTGATTCTAACTAAGATTCTTTCAAAAAAGACACTCAAATCTGAAATAAAAAAAACTGGAGAAAATTACAACCAATCAGTTGGTTTCCCAGCGTCTCTTTCAATTTGATTATCTAAAAAAAGTAAGTAAAAATTCAATCTGCTCAACGACTGAAAAGCTATCCTCTAATGAAAAAATTATCATCAGTAACCAATTTTTCCATATTAAAGATATTAAACCGAGCAAGTTATTAGTCGAAGTTAAATACATAGAAAATGGTAAGCTTAAACTTGAATCCAGAAGTTTTAGTATTAGAGAACATCAGTTAAAAAATAAATACATTTTGCCATTAAAAGGTAATATTTGGGGTCTTCCTGGGCCAACGACAGGTAGTGGCCATCATCGTCAAACAGCCCCTCATCTTCATTTTCATCTTATGGATGGTCCTGATTTTTTAACAAGTCGTTCATTACCTATTCGATTTGAGAACTCAAAACCTTATCCATGGGATGATAGTGATGAGATTTTTGATTTTTGGGAAACTCGTGATCCTATGATAAAAAGTACGCAAGCTTAATTCCTAACTGGATTACTCCAAATATATTCCGTATCATAAATGGCATAGATTGGCGGAAACAGTTGTTGAGATAGTGACTGTGATAGACACCATGTTTTTTGGGCCAGTTTATACATTGGTTTTTTATACCAAGTCATTTAATTATAAAGTGATAGTCATCTACTCGAAAGTTGCTAAAATATACAAATGAATTATTTTGCAAAGGTCTTTATATTTTATTTTTATTTTATCAACTTTTCTTACGCCCTAGATTTTGGGACAGGTGCCGACGGGCGATGTATTCTTTCAGGCATCATAACAAACAAAACTTATAATTGTACCTCTCTTTCTATACCTACTGGCAGTCACGCTTTTATGCCTGGAACAGTTGTCACCATTAAAGTTAAAGGTGATGCTTCAATAATCGGCAATTTAAGTCTAAACGGGGGTAACGGAGCTAATGGGACAAATGGGGGGGGCTCTTTAGCAGGCACTGCAGGACCTGGTGGATATGCAGGGGGAGGATGCTCTGCTGCAATTGGATGCACCTTGGAACACGGAAGCTCAGCTGATGGCACGAGTAATGGCCTTGGGGGTAGACTTGCTGTTGATAATGCATTTGATGCTACTGGAGGTGGTGGTGGCAGTGGAGGTAATCATAATTCATCTTTTAGTGCAGCCGCTGGTGCAGATGGAACTAAAATGAACATTGGGTCTCTTTCAGTAGCTGGAGTAGGCGGAGCAA
>JABGXW010000062.1 GCA_018675575.1 Bacteriovoracaceae bacterium
ATTGGTGGTATGACAGCAATTGGTGGTACAACAGCGATTGGTGGTACAACAGCGATTGGTGGTACAACAGCGATTGGTGGTACAACAGCAATTGGTGGTACAACAGCGATTGGTGGTACAACTGGGACTGGTGCCGTTGTAGGTGGAGGTGCCTCACCTACAACGTCTTCTGGCACTTCAGGTGGAAGGATATTTTGACTCACATTTTCTTTAATAACTTCACTAAACCTAGTCCCTTCCTTACATGAACTATTAATAACAAGAGTAAATAATATGAATAATAGTTTATGGTGTTTCATGAAATACCTTTCCTGTTTTATTGGAAGTAAATACACTACTTGCTCTAGTTTCCTTATTGTAATTAAGATGAAGAATAATTGATAGAAATACGCCGATTTACGTAATCTCAGCCGCTTAAGGCTTTTTGACCCTTAAAAATAGCCTGAAAAATGAGTTTTATAGGTCTACTTTTGGTAATTAGATGGTTTTATAAATAAAGGACTTGTATAAAATGAATACGCTATCAACTTAAATATGTCCCAACAGTAAGTGCTATTGACGATACTTTTTGTAAGATTTCGACTTTTCAATCGTGAGTAGAATAAACTTTAAGCTAAACTGTTGGAGTATATTCACAAAATTAAATTCAATACCAAACTTGTTTTTGGCCTGATCGATGACTCTGACCACTTCGGCGTTGATTACAAGATTCTTATTCATAATTTCAAAATCAAGTACTATTTGATCTTCAGCTTTAAGAGGGTAGTCAAGAGTAACCATAGCGCCGGAATAAGATAAATCCACGATCATACCGGATAGTTTACGTCCGCTAATGGAAAAAATTGCTTTTTTATCCACACTAAAACGACTTCCTCTCTCCCACCATCTTAAGTTCTTGTCAAAGAAAGTAACTCGTGTTCTTGGTAATAGAATATAAAAAACAAAGATGAGATTAATTGTCTGTAACAAAATTGCAGAAATGGTAGGACCAGAACTTAAATAAGGCCAAGAATATGCTTGGTAACTAATATGGAAATACAACCCATAGACTTGAAGACAAATAAAGAAAATATAGCTATAACTTTTGATGCTTAATATTAATATACCACTCAGAGGGAAGAGAAACCAAAAGTTGAAAAAGTCGTTAAAATCTAGACCTTTTGCTTTGTCAACAACACTAAGAAATGGAAAGTCTTTTTCAATGGCCATCACAGCTATTCTTATAATCGGATCTAAAATTAAGAACCATGCAAAAAGTCTAATAATTAGTGGTTTTGATATCAAAACTAATTCCCTGTCTTATTTCATTAAAATTGACCAATTAAATTGCTCTTACTGAATAATACCTTTAAAATTAAATAATAATCAATAATTAGATAAAGGAAAAGAATTAAATGGCCAGAATATTCTTCACTGTCATATTTTTAATATTCGCTATGAATTCTTTTGCTAATGATAAATCATTCTACGGTTTCAAATGGCTGGATGACGACGAGACCGTTTACGTCATCCAGAACAAAGAATATCCAAAAGCAAAAAGAATAGGAGTTGATTTATCATATGTTAATTCAGATAGTACGGCCTATCAAAATACTGCTGGTTTAGTCGCTGCCATTACTTATTACTTTAATGAAGAGTATTCTCTCGATGTCACATATAAAATATATTCAAATTCAAATAACAGAGATATCGAATCGTTATTAAATCAAAATAGTATAAAACCACTCGTTAGGGTAATTGATTCAGCATTACTTATTCATTTTAATTGGATACCTTTTTACGGCAAATTAAATATGTTAAATAAAATTCTCTATATGGATTGGGGAATTGGAATAGGGGCAGGACAATTTACTTCCAAATCGAATTATAAGACCTTTGAAGACACATCCCCATTTTTATTGCAACCAGAAGATAATGTTGGAATTAACATACGTTCATTCTTTAAATTCTATATGAGCAGAAAATGGAACTTTGGATTCGAATACCATTCTACTGGTGTGCAAGCTATTACAAGTTCTGCTTTAAATGAAGAAATAATTTGGTTTAATGATGTCATGCTAACAATAGGATACATGTTTTAAATGTCAAAAATACTAATTTTAATATCATTTTTAATTACATTCACTTCTCAGGTGCATGGTTCTATTGAATTAGCGAGTCGTCTCTATGATGGTGGAAAATATTATGCAGCTTATACAATGCTTAAAAAATCAATCAATAAAAACACCCGGAATGAAGCAAAAAGTTTAGCTTATAAATTAATTGATAGAATTCATCCTGCAGTATTCAAAAATGACAGTGATCTTAATCGACTTTTTGATAAATCGACACCTTTAAACTATGCCGTTGCAATTAGAGCTTTTTATCTCGGAGATCTACGTAGTACTGAAAAGTTTCTGTACCATATAAAAAAAGACCATCCGTCGAATATGGAAGTAAACTATCTACGAGGAATGATCTATTATATTAAAAATGATTTTAACGCTTCGGCTAGATCGTTTAAAAAATGTTATATTGCCGCAAATAAAAAAAGTAGAAATACTTTAAAAACCGATGATTATATTCATGCTTTTAGTAATAGATGTATTCAACAATTATCTAGAATATTTTTTGAAAAGAAGAATTACAGAGCATCTTTAAAATATTTGCGAAAAGTTAAAAAAACTGATTTCGTTTGGCCTCGTCTACTATTTGATAAAGCTTGGAATTATTATTGGTTAAATAAGTATCCCCAAACATTGGGTACGCTTGTGAGTTACAAAGCTAGTTATTTAAAAAAGTTTATGCTTCCGGAGGCAAACTACTTGCGTGCGCTCACTTATTATGATCTTTGTTATTACAAAAAAGCTGAAAGAATTTATGACGAATTCTTAGGCGGAATATATAAAGAAAAAAAACTTTTCCAATCGATGACAACTCGTGAATTAAAAAAGATTATTTTTAAACGAAAAAGCTCAAAACAGAAGTCCTCGGATCGATTTATCATTAGTTTATTAAAGGGATATCGAAAAGATACCAAATTCTTTTCCTTTAGATCTGCAATGACTCGCCTAAAATCTGAAACAAAACTAATGAAAAAATATAAATCTAACGAATTTAAAAAAATAGTTTTAGAACTCAAAAAATACCAAGCTTATGTAAGATTAGACTTCGATAACTTCCTACTAAGTTTAACTCGTGATTATTATAAACAAATTGAAAGAACAAATAAAAAGTTTCTAAGGCTTAAACTTGGACTAGGTATAAGAAGACAAAAAAATATAATTAAAAAGTCTCAAACTACGTTTAAAGACGACTTTGTTGATTTGGATCTATCTCAAATTGACAATTTAGATGAAAAGTTTATCTGGGAATTTAAAGGCGGCTTTTGGGCAGACGAGCTTGGTGATTATGCTGTCGCTTTGAGGAGTCAATGTAGTGAAGCTTAAAATCATACTGTGTTTTTGTATATTTATTACTTCGGCATTTGGTAAAGACAAAAAAAGTAAAAGTAATAAAGTTATTATCAAGTATCAAAAAAGACAAAAAGTGGATCTTGGAGAATTAAGTGTTGAGGGCAATGTACTTACTCCTGGAGATATCTTAATTGACTATGATGAAAATGAAGCAACAATGGAATTACATAAAAGAAGAACATATAAAGACAAATTAAAACTTAGTTTGGATACAACTATTTAGGGAGTCGTATGGGTACTGTAGAATTTGATGCATTAAAATTTTTAAAAACGTTCATGGATAATGGTGGAGTTTTTATGTGGGTCATACTTATAATCTGGATCACTGGTTTAGGAATATCCCTCTATAAAGTCTTAATGCTTAAGATTTATGATATAAATGGTACTAAACTTTTTGGAAAAATAAAAGGACTTGTACTTAATAATAATGTCGACGAAGCATTATCAGTTTGTTCAAATTCTAGAGCATTATTACCTAAGATCCTCCGCTCTGGCTTAAAAAGGGCCAACGAAGATCGATTATTAATAGAAGATGCTATCACTACCAGTATGTTAGAAAATACACCTAAAATTGCTTATCATTTATCTTATATATCACTTATCGCTAACGTTTCTACCTTAATTGGCCTATTAGGGACTATTCAGGGTCTAATTATGTCATTTGCAGGTGTTGCAAATGCTGATCCAAGTCTAAAGGCCCAAATCCTTTCTTTAGGTATTGCTAGGGCCATGAATACTACTGCATTTGGACTTATCTCAGCGATTACAATTATGGTTTTCCATACTTACCTTTCTAACAAAGCTCAGAAATTAAACGATACTATAGATGAAGCATCTGCTAAATTAGTAGACTTACTTTCTATAAAGAGTAGAAAAGAAAGTAATGCTTAAAAGAACTAAAAGAATAGATACTGGCCACAAAAGATTAAATATTATCCCTATTCTGGATGCCGTATTTATTTTTATTTTCTTTCTTCTTTTTTCAACTCAATTTTTGAAGATTTATGTTATTGAGTCAGATGTACCTATTATTTCAGAAATACCAAGTACAGAAGTTATTGAAGATGAGCCTTTGAACTTAACAGTAAAGATTTCAAGGACTCAGATTGTATTAACAAAAGGTATTGATAATAATGTTTATAAAACATTTTCTAGGGGAGCCCGCTTTTATTTAAGTGCAGTTAAAAACGTCGTTCTTGAATTAAAAAAACAACATCCCAAAGAAAAGTTTGTCATTATTTCTCCTGAAGCTAATGTTAAATACGATGATGTTATTAAAGTCATAGATGCTGTAAAAAAATTACCAAAAGGAATGAAGATTTTAAGTATTGAAGCATTAGGAAAGAAATATCAATTTGCAAAAATATTTGAACAAATAGTATTGGTGCCGTCAAAATGAAATTTTTAAAACGTAAAAAAAATATAGAAATAGAAGAGATTGATATCACTTCTTTATTAGATATTTTAGTTATCCTTCTTGTATTTCTTCTTCAAAATATGACAAATGCAGAATTAACACCTGAAATTGTAGCCAACTTAACACTTCCATATTCTAAGTCGACAGGATTGGCCAGGCAGGGTGTTATTGCTCAGGTTAATAACAAGAAACAAGTCTTTATAGATAATCAACAGATTGGACGAAATCTAGATGACCCAAGTATGAATAAAATATTAATAGAAAGGTTAAAACAGCTCAAAGCTGATCCACATAATATTAAATACGGTAATGTCGATTACCTAAATATTTTAGTAGATAGGAATTTAGAATATGATTATGTACAAAAGCTAATGGGATCAGCAGTAGAAGCGGGATTTTCAAAATTTAAATTGGTTGTACAAGGATTAGAATAATTAAAAGATATTTACTTTTATTTATTATCATTTTTACAAATTGTGAATATGTTTATTCACAACAAAACAATTTTAATATGCAATACAAAGTTGTTAACGACGATATTGTTCTCATCGAAAACACAAAAACTAAGGATTTGATGGTTAGGCTTCGTTTATTTGAGCTCTATACTGAGAAACATAAACTTATAGACAGGAGGGAAAAGGAACTGGAGATATTTGGCGCTAGAGGGTCAATTAAAAAAATAAGAAAACTTAAACAAATTAAAAAATCAGTTTTAACAAAAATTGAAAAGCTATCTAGTAAAATTATTAACTATATCAAAGATCGAGATGTTCTAGCAAAATTATATTATTTCAAGGCACTTAGCTATTATATAGAAAAAAAGAAGAAACTTTTTTATAAAAATATAAAAAAAGCTGAATCTTATGCATCAAATATACGCTATAGAAGACAAATCTACACTAGACTTGCAGATCATCATTACAACGATAAAAGGTTTGCACCGGCAAAAAAATACTATGAAAAACTATTGAAGTTACCTCATGATGTTTGGCTCAAAAAACATCTTTTTAATCTTGCTTGGATCTATTTAAAATTAGAAAAGTTTTCAAAGGCAATTAATACATTAAAAAGAATTTACAACCTTAATAATAACAAAAAATATCATGAATTAGGTGCCCAACTAGATAAAACAATAATATTATTTTATGCGAGATCAAGTCAAGTTAACCCTGGTCTTAAGTTTCTCAGAGTGAATAATCTAAACAGCTTTAAAAACCTCTTGCTTTTCTTAAGATATAATTCTGAAAATGGAAACAAGAAGAAGACACCTCTCATTTTAAATGAATTAGAGAGAATTGATAAGACAATTACAGAAAAGACCATTCTCCTTAGCAAATCTATCACACTACTAAGAGCTGACCATCAATACAATAAAATACATAAAAAGATTATCAGTTTTAATAAGCAAAATACAAAATTTAAGCAAATTGAAATAGATGAGCTGAAGAATCTTATTGAAAATGTAAAAGGCTATACAGGATTTCTTCAAGTGTCATTAAAATCAAAAGGCATGAACTCTAAATCAAAAAGAGTGAACCTTTTAAAATATATTATTTATAATTTTAACATGCTCTCTGTCTTAGACCCATCTAAAAGCCTTGAGTATAATTATTTAAAAGGAGAATCCGCACTAGCTATAAAAAAGTATAGATTGGCACTTCACTTTTATAAGAAATCAATTATGATATATTCAAAAAGAAAAAATAAAAACATTAAAATAATTACTCCGATTTATGACTCTTTATATTTCTGCCTAGAAAGAATTGAGAAAGATAAATCTTATATTGAAAATTTAATTTGGGGTTATAAATCATATCTGAAATTTCAACCTCGAGGGAAGTTATCGAATATTATATACCAAAACTATATTAATCTGCATTTTGAACAAAATAAAATTAATGATATCCCGAAGATATTAAAGACTTATAATAAATATTATCCAACGCAATTACTTTTGCAAAAAAAATATTATCTAAAGATGGTTAATACCTTGGTAAAAGATAAGGGTGTTAAGCATCTGAGCAGTTTACGAAAAATGTTGAGACGTGGATTCTTAGGCTACGGGGTAAAGGAAGTGAAAAACTTAACATTAATTATTAATGAACTATATTTTAAAAAATTTGATGACATGAATAAAATAGGGAATTTTAAAGGGGCCTTAAAAGGCTTTAATAGTATTGTCATGAATAAAAAGCATGATTATAGTCTTCGTATAGATTCATTAATCAATGTTTTGAAAATTAATCATGATCATAGAATGTGGATATCTCTTAGTGATAATATCGGTTTTTTTCTACAATTCGCTAAGAAAAAAGTATTAGAAAAGAACAAAGAAAAGATAAAGTATTATGTAAGTCTTTTTTGTAGTAAAAACTTAGAAAAATCATGTTATAAGTACACTTTATTTTTGAATGAAAACTTTAAGCAAGCAATGGATAATTTCTTAATTGAACAATTACTTAAATTAAGTCTTTTTAACTCAAAGTACAATTACGCAATTAAACTACTTAAAGAGAATCGACAACATACTGCATTTGTAAAACAAACGATTTTGTTAACAGGTCAAACAAAGATGCTTGATATTATAAAAGAAATTAAAGACCCTAGGTTTCTATCAGAATTAAGACCTACTCTAAAGCACATTGCTTGGACTAATGCTTTCGCATCTAGAGACTTGTCAATTTTTAAAAAATTTAAAAGTAATGCATCTGGAATAAAGATACTTGAGCCAGTCATCAAAAATATTTTTTATCAATACAAATATCTAAAAAAACAACTACAACCAATACCTGTTTTAAAAGTTCCCACTCCATTATCATTTGATGTATTTAGTCGCTATTTATCTCTCTTGTTAGCTGAGAATAAAAGGGTTAATGATAAAATTGATCAGATGATGAAAGGGGCTAATCCTTATCTTACATTTTCAATGTTGTCTTATATCGTAAGGTATTATCATAATCTCATTTCATACACGAAGAGTTTTAAGGCGAATACTTCTGAAAAGAATTTAAATGTTGCAATTGAAAATGAAATTAAAAAGTTTTCCAACTTATATCTATCCAAAATTAAAGACTTCGAAACCTTAAAAAATCAACTTATGATAAGAATAAATGATAAAGCTGGAGCTGCTAAGCTTTATCATGATCATTCTCATGGACTTTTTAATACAGATAGTTTTAAGAGGAGCCTCCTGTGGAAATAAAAATTCTATTTTTATTATTTTTATTATTTTCTTCATGCTCTTCTCTTACAACTAATAATAACAAGTTTGTTTCACGTGATATGAAGAAAAGTCTAGAGTTAAATAATAATATCTTTGAGCTTTTACGATTTGATTATTCTGCCTTAAAAAATATGATTGACAGAAAATGTTTATCAAAAGATTTCTTTAAAGAAATAGATACGATCAAAAAATTACATAGAAACAAACCAAATCCTTTATACCAAGTAGAAATAGGTCTTTGCTTTCAATTAGCAGGAGAGTTCCCAAAAGCTCTTTATTATTACGATCGAGTCCTATCAGGAATCATAAAAAATAAGAGACTGAAATCTTCGGTTTATAATAATCTCGGCATAATGTATGGAAAACGTGATCAGTTTGATACCGCATATGGCTATCTTGAAAAGGCCCTAATAGAAGTCCCAAACAATTTTGTTACAGTCTATAACATGGCATTAATACTAACTTCTGTTGGTCGTTATGATGAGAGTATTTCTCTTATCAATAAGTTTCAGGGAAATAGTCATGAGCATATTCAATTGACTAAAATACTTGGCGTAGACTATCTTTCCCTAAGCGATATCAATTCATTAGAAGCTAAAGTGGTGAATAAATTAGACGATAAATTATCTGAGATAATATTCTTACGAGCAGTTATCAAATATGTAAAAACAGGTGACAGCAAAGTTGTATATGAACTCATAAAAGATCTTGAAGACTTAAATCCAATCTATCAAGAGTTATATAATAAGCTAGTTAGGATACTAAAAAAGCAAATTAGGGAAGATGAAAAGAAAAGCACTAATGCTCAATTTTTCAAGTCAGGGGGGAGTCAAATCAATTTCTCTTGAGCAAGGTCCGATCTATCTAGGATCTGCATATCAATGTCAGATCAATTTTGGTACTAATAATCCACCAATAAAAGCAGTCATTCAATATTTCGAAGATCCTGAAATGCAATTAACTAAGGTTTTGTTTTCTTCATTAGATCCACAATTAAAATTACATTTTAATGATCGGCCATATGATCAAATATTACTCACTCCTGATGAAATCGTTAATATTGAAATTGATCAAATTTCTATCAGTAACTCGGAATTGGTCGGTATTACTATTGACCCTTTAGAAAACTTAACCGTTATGGGGCCGCCATCTTTACCCTCTTATAAGCTCCCTGAAGAATTTGTCGCTTATGCTAAGAAAGCAAGTGTGGAGCCTAATCAGAACGTGGATTCTAAGTCAAAAGAAATTATAGAGCAGAATTTAGAAAAGAGTGTAGCAAAAGTAGATGTTTCGGATCATTCAAATGTTGATTATGAAGTTAATGATGGGACTATGGTTTTTAATACTTTATTCAAAGAAGAGAAATTCAAACCAATATTTGAAATCCCATTCTTAGAAGATAGTTATCAATTCATTGACTATATTGACCCTGATGATGAGACAGTTGTTCATTTACCTGAAACAGATATTGCAAAAGAAAATAAAGGTAAATCAGTTCATATTACTCATTTAAATAATGGTGTTGTTTTAAATGAACAATTCTTCTCAATGGAGTTAAAAAGATTATCTCTCTCGCGGAACAAGTCATCAACAAAATCATTTCAAGTACATGATCTAGAGGAGAGGTTTACTGAATTTATTTTCATTCAAAATAATAAAGTATTTATAGATGAAATTTCAGGTTTTGAATTTCAAAAATACCATCCAGAGTCAGGTTTAGATTTAGTTGAAGATCATTCTTATGAACTTGAGTATGAAAATGAAAGGGTTGTTTTCACAAAAGGGACGAGCCAGATAATCGTAAGAATTACCGATACGCCTCCTGAATTAGAGTCAGGTAATCTCTTTGACCTTGATGATCTATTAATCAAATGTGTCGTCGGACTGTGGGTCATCGTTTCTGTCCCACTATTAATGGTCATGTTGTTCGTAAATATTGATACTGAGCCAGTTAAAGAAACAAGAGAAATTGTAGTTGTTTACAAACGTAAAAAGGCAGAAGTAGAGGTTCAAACTATTAAAGTTAAACAAACATCTTCTAAAGCACCTAATAAAGTGATAGTAAATAAAAAGCCTCGATCTACTATTACTATAAATTCGAAAAAGAAAAATATTAAAAAAATAGTAAAAGAAAAGAAAATTTTAACAAAGAATACGAAGATAGTTAAACGCAAAAAGACTAAGGTTATTGCTAAAAATTCTGCTCCTAGAAAAGTTAAAACAGTCAAATCGTATACCTTTAATACTGCTTCAATGATTAAATCGGTTAGATCAAGGCCTACAAGTACAGCGAAAGATATAGACTCTGTAAACTCATCATTTAATGAAGTCGTAGGAAAGAGTAAATATAAAATGAAAGAAGGCATAAAAAGTCTCGATGCTAAAAGAAGCAAAGTCACCAATTATGGTAAAAATAGCATCAAGGGGCTTAAATCTACTTTTGGAGTGAGGGGAATTTCTTCAAAAACCAATACAACTACCTCTTATCAAAAGACATCAACAAAAATTCTTGGAGCTGTAGATCCTGAGCTCATTAGGAAATTATTGCGTGAATACATTCCTCATTTTAGACATTGCTATCAAAAAGAGCTTATTCGAAATCCAAACCTTAGTGGGATTTTCGACTTAGACTTTCAAATTACTTCTAAAGGTAGAGGTTCTTCACTTAGAATCACTAATAGCAAAACTAGATTTACAAATAACGGGCTAGGATGTCTAAAATCAGTTATTAAGAAAATTAAGTTCCCTCGTCCAAGAGGTGGTGGCACTGTTGATGTTGTTCAGCCACTTAACTTTTACTCACAAATATTATAATAGAAGCACGACCTTGGTCCTTTGAACGGGTAATTAGAATAGGTACGATTCAAGTCTCTCTCCGAGCACCAATTATTTCTAAATTTAATCTATAATCATTATTAACAGTCAATATGAGAATTTAAGTTACAAAGCTCTTTGCGAACATCATTCGCATCTGAAATTGATTCATAATCTCCCGCTTCACATGCCATTGTAGTATAACTTGAATTTTGTTGCTTTTTATAACAAGCATCTCTTCCCACACTTTCCAAAAAACAAAACTTCTCAGGAAAAATCATATTGGAAAAGAGGTGTTAGGCGCCGAACATAAGGTTCTTTATGGTTGTCTTGCTGCATCTTCAGCCGCAATCCAATTTAATATAATTTGTCTATAGTCAGATTTTATGGACTCAAGCTGCTCAACCATTTGTGTAGGAGTATAGGGAACTGTGTAAACCTTGTCACCATTAGTGTCTGTCACAATATTATTTCCTGATTTTTGTACTTTGATGTCTAAAGATCTATTACCTAAATTGGTGGATGCATTAGTTGGTATAAAGGTGTTATAGCGGCTTCTCGAATTTTCATTAAAAGTACCAATCTGAATATCATCAGCTTCAGATCGAATTTCTCCTATTAACTCCTCATGTACAAAAGGCTCATAATACGCGTATGTTGAGAGGTCAGGAATTGCATCGTATTGAATTCTTCTAATTTGGCCCATAAAGCTCCGAGCTTTGTCTTTAGCTGCAGTATTGTTATTATTCCAATTACTATTTAGACTTAAATCTGCGACCGAATAGGTGGAGAAATAGCCTCCTGGGAACCATTTAGAGAAGAAGTCACCATCATCACCATTTACTTGATTTCTTATTTGTCCATCTAAAATCCTCGATCCATTATCAGGGTCGTATTGTATGACTGACTTTAGATCAGTGGCATATTGTAATTGCTCCATAAAAAAGAGCTTAGGATGAACACCAGAGCCATCAATTCCTCTTATCAGTAATGAATCAGCATAGTTTTCATAATCAACTCTACTCAACGCTTGTGAGCATAGAATTTCTGGATAATCAAATGTCGTCATCTTAAAATACGGATGGGTATCATCATGGCAAGTCATGCATTGATAAAATTGAGGGTTATTAACATTATTTCTTCGTATGCCTGGAAAATCGTCTAAGTACTCTTCTAATCCGTCGTCATACTTTAGAATCAGTCGCGCATTCCTTAGAATCGGTTTTACTGTGTCCATAAAAAGGTCTAACTCTTTACATCTTCTTCCATCGATAATAAATGGAGCCGCTCCTCTAGGGTCAACTTCTGTTAACACATCATTAGTTTGTTGAAGTATATCGAAGTTAAAATGAAACGTATCTACTTCTGGTCCATTTTGCTGAAGGGTTACTAATGGAGCATAAGTTAGAATCTTATCATCACCTGCTGATACATTTATTGTCGTCCAGGAAGAGTCTGCAAAGACTGTTGTACCATTGATAAAGACTTTTATATTGCTTACTCTTAGATTTTTGTTCGGAGAGTAAAATCTAGGATTTCTAAAGATATAATTTTGTCCGCCTAATGCTTCTTTCACTTCAACACGGAAAAAAGCAGACCCTGTCGGTAGACCAACTTGTGAAGAGATATCATAAGAGAGCAGTCTTCTTTCATAATCTGAGATATTGTTTTCGTCTCTTGCACGAAGATCAGGCTGGAAATCCAAGATGTCATCATGATCTTTAACTCTATCAACAGCAACAATATCAATTTTAGTATTAACATTTCTTTCAAATATTTGGAGAGTGTAGTTTTTTCCAGTTTCGAGATACCAATAATCTCTATCATCTGCGATGATTCTAGGGTCGCCATTACTATCTAATTTAATTTCTCCTAATGAATCTAAATCAGGTAACTCATTATCTCTTCCAGGTGTAAACCAAGTCCAGTCATCATAATCATCTAGATTATATGTCGTACAGGTACTTGAATTAGAATTAGGATTATTTATACCATCAAACCTTTCAAGAGGAGTATTTCCGTCTAACAGTCGAATTGAAATTGAATTTGAAACTCCATTACCTGCCTTTACTTTTGTCCAAACATTATAATATCCAGTTTCATTGACATAGAAGTTATATTCAAGTTCTCCAGGGGTTCGCTGTGCCTCTGTCATAACTGTGTATTGCTGATTATTACTTGTAGCTGCACTTGCAATATTATTAGTATTCCATGTATTGATTGCACTCACAAAAGCTGTTTCAATACTTGGGCAAAGCGCGGCATTTTCATTATCGTTGGTTCCATTGCAGTTATGAACCATGAAAGCTTCTCCAGTATTAAATGTCTTTCGAAAAGAACTAAGAGGAGTCGTAAAGTTGATGAGATCATCTCCCATCAATGCGTTGAATGCGGTAATAGAAATTCCATCAGCAAATGGAACTCGAGCAGTATCTGAGGTGTTATGACAATTAGCGCAGGCTGCAGTGGTTAGAACTGTATGTAAAGAGTTTTGAAAGTTCTCTAAATTGTCTTCAACAGCTAACTGATTTGAACCGGCGGTATATAAGGCACGTAAATTTAATCTTGAACCATTATTATCTATAGGGAATGTTATATCACTAGTTTCAGTAAAAGTATTTCCATTAAAGGAATAAAAACGAGTAGACCAATCATCTCCTGCTAATCTGGCATTTCCTGGTTCATAGAGATGAGCATAGATATCCATTCTCCTAAATGCTTGTCCTGCTGCTAATTCAATTTCAGAACCTTCAACAAAGCCTGTTCCCGCATTATTTACTTTTAAAATGTCTAGTGAATTGTCATAGTCTAACATTACTCCGTCATCAATCGTACCGGGTGTAATCTCAACATCTTGAGTGTCTGGTCCGCAGCCTTCACTTGGACATGCTTCAACTTGAAGTTCCATCGCACCATAAAGAGAAAGAAACTGAGTAAGATCCATTCCGATGATATTGTTGTATGGATTATTACTTTGGGAGGCGGAAGTAAGGTTTTCCCAGATGACTTTAAATAGGACTGACTTTCGATAATCGGTTGCAGCTGTTGCTGAGAAAGAACCTATTTCGATATTATTAAGGATTTGTTTTGTCGTTAATTGTGTTTGTGGCGGAGCGAATAATTGCTGTAAAGATAAGGTTCCACCGTTCAAATCAGGTATCAAAGCAGTTGGAGTTTCTTTATAATCTCCTGCTGTATCAAAAACATCATCACGTTTTGTAAAATATGGAAGAATTTTAAACCCTAAGTAATCTAAGTCATCACCTTCAAGTTGAAGGTTGTATTCGTTAGCTCCAAGTGTACCAACAGTTGAAATTTTAATTGCTCCTGTAAACCTTTGACTAGAACTAAGTTCAACATTGTCTACATCGAAATTTTCATCTGCTAAGGCAACATCAGCAAGCTGAAGAAAATCAGAGTCACCAGATGCTTGGCCATTAGACCAGCCAGTGAGTCTCTTGGCATATTCCATTCTCTTATCTGGGCGAATGAGTAAAGCTCGGAGTGCTATAGAAAATGGTCTATGACCATCTTTTATATTTAGATTTGTACTAGGAGTTGTTTGGCCGGTATTAATATGAGTCGCCTCTTCGTTAATTCTATAAGGACCACTAATAGAATTATTTAAATCTGCTTGGCCTATTACTTTACAGGCATCTCCTCCCTTGTCGATAGTTGCGACTCTAGATGCTGCAGTTGTTGGATTGACGCTAGGAGGTCTTGTCAGAGTATATTTTGAATTAGATGCTTTTCCATCGAGGTCAATTTCAAAGCGACCGATCATAGTTTGTGGAAATTCTCCCTGTTCAGCTTCTAACATGACTGTTCCAAATTCAATTTGCGCAGGAAAAGGTATTTGAGCGTTAAATGGCAATGCACTTGTCGCGACACCTCCAACAATTCCTGCCCCAGCTATAGAAACCCATTCATTGATTTTAGCTAAGACTAAAGCTGCTGCAGTTGCGCAGTTACCATCAAAACAATTATGTTGGTCATTTAATAATCTAAGATAAATTCTTGAAGTAGTTGGAGTAGAAAGAGAAACTTTTTTACCTGTCTCAACCATAATGTTATAGGCAGTTGTAACGTCATCTGATAAAAACTTTATATTCGGTCCATCTTCACCATGACAGGCGCCGCAAGTTTTAGATCTTAAAAGAGGATAGACTGTTGACTGAAAGGCAAGAATGGAAGCGGCTTTATTAAATTGTGATCCAGGAATAGCGGAATTTGATATTTCTTCAAATTCTAATTCCGACATACTTCCGCCCATTTGAGGAAGACAGGAACTTACAAATATTAATAATCCAATGAGTAATATATTGCATACTAATCTTCTCATTTTATTCCCCATATGCTTAATGATTTCGCTAAGCAACTAACGACTTAAATCTAATAATTTCTGCAGCATCGTCTAGAGATGTCTCAGTCGGAAATATTGTATTCCATTTAAGGACTACGTCAGCTACGACAGCTTGATCCCCAACAGCTGTAGACATGCAGGCCATATAATTTAAAATAACAGCTTTCCAAATTTGTTCAGTAGAAGCTGCAACACTGGATGAACTGGTATTTATTCCACCAGCTTTATTGAAATATCCAATTTGTCTTGTCTTTTGATTTCCTTGATTGTTGTCTAGAATAAGGGCACCGTTAATATCTCTATCATGACCATGTTTATAGACTAAGCAAAGTTGCGCCGATCTCGTTCCAGAGTCGTTTGTCCAGATAACTCTTTCTGCACCTTCAGGGCTTGTGTCAATTGTTCCACCCGTTGCGCCTCCAACACCACCATCTGTATAAAGATGAATAAATAAATTCTGTCCTTTAAGTGCAGCTAACTTCACACATTTACCAATATAGCGGCCAATTTGTTTGTCTTTATTTTGTCCAGAAGAGGCTGATCCATTATGATAATCACAACCGCCAACTGTAAATGATCCTACGCCTGCAATTCTATTGGTAACTAAACTTGCCACTGAAGCAATATCTTCATCATCAACATCACTCCCCGTCCCTCCAAAAGCAGCTTGAAGCTGACCTAATTGAGCAGGATTATTCACTGGATTTAGCGATGCAGGTGAAAACTGATCAAATAATTCTTTTGTACCCTGTTGAGCGTTCATGAGGGCCTGCATATTTTGTTGTTGATTGACAAATGTATCTAATCTATTTTGACTAAGGTTTATGATTTTATTTAAAAACCCTTTGACTCTAGCGGTTCCTCCGGTATTGGCCGCATCAAGAAATGAATTATTCATTATGCTTGATCCAAGACTTAATAATCCTGAGGCCTCTGTGAACTGAGTAATACGAGAAGAGCGTAATTCTGATTTTATTTGAGTTGAAACAGCTGGTGATCTTGCACCTGTATCAGAGTTAGTCCCACCAATGAGCTGAATCAATTGTCCATGTGATCCTGCCCGGTTCGCTTGAAAGGCAGCATTAATTGGATTGGAATTTGAATCGTCTCCAGAACGAGCACAGATGATAATTCCATCCATTGATTTTCTATAATCAGGATCCGTGGCCGTTGCAGGAGTTAACATTTCTTGGAGACCAGCAAGAAGACCTGAAGTTGAATGATAAACTAGACCATAGGTTGTATTTAACATACCAGGTTTAGAAGGATGCTGTTCTGCAGACAGTCCTAGACGAATATAATCTGTCATACTCATCCCGGCACCGAAATTGACTTGAGACTGATCAGGATCCATTCCTACCATTGCATTTCCACCAGCGATATTCATTCCCCCCGCTCCTTCAAAAGAAAGAAAAGGAACGCCACAATCTGCAATATTTGAGCATTGCTGTGCCATTAATTTGGGAGAGTTTAATAGAACTGTAGGAACTAATGCCATTGTACTTAATCCCATAATACCAGAAGCAAGAAAATCTCTCCTATTTGAAGGTATTTTATGATCATCAAATATATGAACTCCTAGATCCGATAAATTCTTTAATTTCTTTTTGCTCATGGGATGATCCTTAATTAATTATAATTTGTTAATATCTATGTTTTTTTAAAGCACACTATATGTTGATGAACCTAAAAGAGTTGTACAAGATAGTTTGGTTAAATTTATTTTTAAATTAGCGCCGGTGCCATTAGGGATGAGAGCTCCGATAGGATCTCCCTCTTCGTCGTTACCAGCATTATTATTCATCACTTCATTTATTTGTGAACTTATTCCATCATAATAAGCAGCATTAGAGGGAGTTCTTATGCCAATAAGTCTATCAAGTAATTGTACTGTTATTTCAGCTGGTGAAAGAGTGCCATAATCAAGAGAACTAAATTGAGAATCATCATCAATGAATACATCACAATAGGCAAATGCCAGCCTTGTGACTGCGACTTGATGAAAAGGGGTAAAACTAGAGGGCTTATGACCTGCAGGTAGTGAATTTCTGATGAGAAGATATTCTGCATTGACGTTGGATTCTCCCACATCAATGCCTGTTAATTTAGAAAGAGTCATATTAAACTGATTAAATGTTTTAGCAGCGATACCAGAGTCTACGACACCTTCAGGAATAGTAAGATTTGAGGCAATGATATTTATTTCGGCACTCTTTTTTTCACCGCCTCCACTAAGACAGGAGACGACAGATGAAAGAAAGAGTAAAATAATTATTATATTAATGGTTTTATTTTTTTTCATGACTATTGTCCCATACAAGCGAGTGAGGTTTTCATAAATAAATTTTTCATATTGAAATTGTCATTTTGGTAATAAGTAGAAAGTTTTCCCACTAAGTCTAATTCTATTTCAGATGTAGCTTCTTTATAACAAACTGTTTTAAAAACTTGTTTTGCCATACAGCGATGAAATTCTTTAGTTTCAGAATACATACTTGCTAAAGATGTAATTCCTTGACCACCAGGAAGAGAACCCCATTCAAAGCTCGCGTTTTGACCCTCTAAAGAATTATTCATCCAACCATCATCTTGAGTAATAAACCCTTCTGGAAAGATTGAATTATGATTCATTTTTGGAACGACGACACCTTGATTGTAGACAATTGCTCCATCAGGAAAATCGTAGTAAGCGAATGCACCGGCATGAGAATCCATAACAGCATGACAACCTACACATAGAGATTTAAATGTTTCAGAATCACCACCTGGAGATCTGTCGACATCTCTTCGCACTCGAAAATCAGGTGTATTTGTATCATTTATGTCCATCATGTCTTTACAGAAAAAGTTCTTCATCGCCGATTGAAAATTTCTTCTATTCGTTCCAGCAGTCATATTTGCCTTGCCCCAGGCCCTCGTTGAAAAAAGTCCTGAGATGGCCTGTGCATCTTGATGAAGTCTTACTTCTTGTGATTTATGAACGAGAAGTCTAGAGTCGTGCAAGCTTAAACCTTGATTTTCTATGTCATCATAATGTGCGTTAGTATGCTTGATCAGGTTTGTTGATAAAGTTGTATCTAAATGTGGGATCAAATATCTATCATTTGAACTTCCAGCAATAAATTCCGAGCGAGTCATTGTTGTAAATGTGCAGAGCTTTTCAGTTCCATTTGCAATCAGTGGATCGACAAAAATAAATCGCCCGTTTCTATCGCCAGTGGGAATTTGTTTGCAGAATGTACATTCTGGGACTCCACTGCAAGTATTTAATCTTGAAGAGGAATCTGTATATATAAGTTGAGAAGAATTAGTAGTACTATTTGAAATAACTTTACCAGACATTTTGATTCCCGCGGCCATATATACAGAGTTATTATGGAGAATTTCATTGAATGGTCTGTTATCTCTAACGTAACCAATTACAGTTGCTGATAAGTCAGTGAGTGGAAACATTTTTGTGTAGTCCACATTTGTCCATGGAGAAGCAAAGTTTTTTACAGTTATATTGTAGAATGATCCCATAGAAGAAAGACCGGCCCGTGAGTCTATGATATCTTCAGCAACTTCCATTGATTGTCCTGCTGTTAATTTCCCCGCAATTATAGAAACTTCTTGTTCAGTAGCGGTTAGTCCTGTTAGGGAAGAGTAGAGTTTCCGCGCCTGATCTCTTCTCCCCGCAAAAGCAGTGCTAGAAAGAGCGACTAGTAAAAATGGGATAAGAATTTCTCCAATCTTATTCATTGCACTTCTCCATTTACGTATGTCTGCTTATAGTTTATCGAAACAATTGACTAAAAAGGTTAGTTATTCTTCTCGTTAAAGAGGGAGAGAGGACTAAAGTCAGTAAATACAGGCTATTACAGCTCGCGCACCACCTCTTATTTTTTATGATTTCTTAAAAGTCTGATAAATATATGCAAACTTTTAATGGCATAATGACAAAAAGGTTACAATTAAACTTAGTATCAGAATATTATAGATATATATAATATTCTGATTTAAAACATTGAATCGTAAGATCGAGACAATTAATTCATAAGTGTTATAATTATATAAAAGGAAATGTCTTAATTAATTTTATAGTTCTTTTTTACTTCTATATAATTATAATGTTTTAGATAATATTTAACAAACAGATGAAAACATATAAGCATTACAAAATGCCCTTTCTATTCATTCTACTTCTTGGTCTCGTCTTTTTATTTCATGATCATCAAATTGATCTATTTTTAATGTCGATGATATTCGATGAAAATAATGGATTCACTTATCAGAATAACTTTTGGTTAGAAAAAATATTTCATAAGGGGGGAGTACTCTTGGTAGGGGCGATTGGTGTCGGAATTCTTAGCAGAATGGTGTATCTTTTTAAAAATCGTCAAATAAATAAAGAAAAATTATTGGAGTTAGGATTCTTATTCTGTTCGGTACTGATCTCTGTCATTGTAATAAAATTTCTAAAATCTATTACTGTCTTGGCATGCCCATGGAATTTGGAGGCATTTGGGGGGAGTAGACCTTTTCAGCCTCTTTGGACATTATTTTCAAAAGATTACAGAATTGGATATTGCTTTCCCTCGGGACATGCTTCCGCTGGCTATAGCTTTTTTGCATTATATTTTGCCCGTGCTCTTCATCATGAACCAATCAAAAAAAATCTCCTGCCCGGTTTTTTCTTAGGTTTAATTTTCGGAGTAACACAGCAATTTAGAGGTGCCCATTTTGCTTCGCATGACTTAGCAACTATAATGCTCTGTTTATGGATTCCTTGGGTACTTTCTTCTATAATATGGCTTATTAGAAAGAGTGGAGGTAATTATTTTTCAAAGATCAAAAGATATATTTATAAAATTTAATCATGAGATAAAATCTCAATATTTAATATCTTTTATTAGTCTTGGCCTAGTTCTCTTCTACAATTTAAGCTTTTTCGAAAACGTATCGAAGCATTATTTAGTGACTGCGAGTAATATGCCTTTTTATTTCTCTTTAGGTCTTCTCCTCTTTGCCATCCATTGCTTAGTTATGTTACTTTTTGACTTCCCTTTTATCTTTAAACTTGTCGTGATCCCAGTGATAATGGTTTCATCCACGGCAGCTTATGTCATGGATAGTTTTCATTACATGATAGATTATCAAGTTTTCCAAATTATTCTTGAGGCCGACTTTAAAGAGGCGATGGAATTTATTAATATCTACATGCTTTTATATGTCAGTTTACTTGGAGTTTTGCCTTCATTACTCCTTTTTAAGACAAAAATTGTTTGTATGAATTGGAAAAATAAAATAAAATTTGGCTTATTCATTTTCGTTTTACTAGGAGGAAATATCGGCCTGATGGGAAAAGAATACGCTTCTTTTTTTAGAAATCATAAACCTGTTCGTTATTTTACAAATCCTATTACATATATTTACTCAATGATAAAATTTACTAAAATCCAATTTAAGAATAGAAATATCGAATTTTCTAAAATAGCACTTGATGCCAAAAGATCTGAAACGAATGACTTAGAAAAAAAGAAGTTAGTTATTCTTGTCATAGGGGAAACTGCGAGAGCTCATAATTTTAGTTTAAATGGGTATAAACGAGATACTAATCCTCTCCTATCTCAAAGAACGGATATTGTAAGCCTAAGAGACGCTTACTCATGTGGCACAGAAACTTCAAAATCATTGCCCTGTATGCTCTCAAAATTTAATCGTAAGGACTTCACAAGGCATCGAGGCAAGTACTTTGAGAATGTTTTAGATGTCCTTAAAAGAATGAATGTGAGAGTTCAATGGCGTGACAACGATAGTGGCTGTAAAGGACTTTGTGACCGTGTAGAATACCTTGACTTAAACCTCGCTGATATCAAACCTCATTGCAAGAATAAAGATTGTTTTGATGAAGTTTTACTTTATAAGTTACAAGAATTTATAGACGAGCAGGAAACGGATACTATCATTGTCCTCCACAAAAAAGGAAACCATGGACCAGCTTACTTTAAGCGCTATCCCAAAAAATTCGAAAAATTTACTCCAACTTGTTTAACCGAAAGATTACAAGATTGTGAAACGAAGTATATTGTTAATGCTTACGACAACATCATACACTACACAGACTTCTTTTTAAATTCACTGATAGAAAAGTTAAAAATGAATGAAGAGAAATTTGATCCTATGATGATATATGTCTCCGACCATGGAGAGTCATTAGGGGAGGGAGGAGTCTATTTACACGCTATGCCTTATTGGATTGCTCCAAAAGTACAAAAACATATTCCTTTTATATTTTGGGGTGGAGAATATTTTAAAGAAAAAATCGATCAATTAAGGTTGAGAGAAAATGAAACTTTCTCCCATGACAACCTTTTTCATACTTTAATTGGTCTGTTCAACGTTCAAACAAAAGAATATAACAAATCTCTAGATTTACTAAAATGATGCAAAGCTCTTTATTGTTGCAAGTCAATTAAGTTATTCGAGCAATACTTTTTGATAATTTCTAAATGGCTTACTGTAAACATCACTTTACTTGACTAAATGGCTACCTGACACGTTAAGCTAATTATAAATAAAACTTAAATTATTTACTTGATATGTTGATATTTATGACTAATCTTTTATTCAACGATAAATTCTATATTTAACATGGATTTTAAAATAAAAATATTTCAGTTACTTACTTGTTTCACATTCGTTTACGGAGGCGTAGCTCTGGGTGCCGAGCTGAAATATTATAAAGGAGAAGTTCGGGTTTTAAGGGGCGCTCTGGAGCTCCCAGTTCAACCAAACTTGACTTTAAAGCATAATGATAAATTGAGGTTAGGAGCGAAGTCTTTAGCTATCATTGTTACAAAGGCATCTACAGTCAAAATCTCAGAACATTCAACTTATATACTGGACCTAAGGCAACCGGAAATATTGAGTGGAACATTGTCAAAAGGAAGCCTTGTTGTACAATTTCTAAAATCAAAATTAATTAAACAACTAAATAAAGATAAACTTGAATCGAAAATATTAAAAATACAGACAAGATCTGCCTCTATTGCTGTTAGAGGGACAAAGTTTTTTACTTATACAGGAGTAAAAATAGGGTCAGTTTTAACCGTAGAAAGTGGAATTGTAGATTTTAAAGGGAAGCAACAAAACAAAGCGATTAAACTTAATGATAAAACTTCTTCATTAACTAATGAGAATGAAAAAGCTTTAAGGCCCAGAGAATTTGGCTTTGAAAAAGATATAAATTGGAACTTTGAAAGTAATAATAAAGAAGATAATTTAGAGCATAATCCTAGACTTTATGCAAAATTGGAAAAGACTTGGGAGGATTACAAAACTGAACAAACAACAGAATGGAAAAATCATAAATCAGACTTAGAAAATAAATGGAAAAATATATTTAAAGATTGAAAATTAAATAAACCCAAAGGAGAAATGATGAAAAAAATTATAAGTTTAGCACTACTTTTAGGACTTGCTAGTTGTGGTTCAACACCAGAAATTGAAAAAGAAATTGAAAAGAATCCAGAGAGAGAGTTGACTAAGGATTATGTATTAATGAATGCATCTAACAAATCTCTTCCAACATGGATTAAGATTCCTTCGCAAGGTGATCGAGCAAAACAAAGAGTAAAAAATAGATATTTTGTAAATGAAGCTGCTCATAAAAGTAAAAGACTATGTATTCGATCAGCTTCTGCAAGAGCAGCTGCCAAAATCGCCCAAGAAATTGCACAGTTTATGAAAAATACTTACTCAGAAGCTAGCCAAGGTGGCGGGGATGAAGAAGTTTCTGAATATATGCAAGAACAGCTAGCTACTGAATCACAAGCATTTATTGTTGGATCTTCAGTACTTCAAACATATTGGGAAAAGAGGTCATATCAAACAAAGCTCGGCGCAGAGGAAGATGTTAAAACCTATAATTGTTTTGCTTTAGTTAAAATGAGCAAAACAAATCTTGAAAAGGCAGTTCAGAAATCAAGATCAAAGTTATTAAATGGAATTTCAAATCCTGAAGTAAAGAAAAAAACCAATAAGGCGCTTAATATGGTTGAAAAAAAATTCTCTGACCTGGAAGCGTAATGAATAAATTAGCTTCTATATGTCTTTCGTTTGCTATCTTCACTACAATCACCCAGGCAAAAGAACCTGCTTGGGTGAAAGATATTTCTAAAGGCTGTAAAAAAAGAAAAGAACTCTGTGCAGTAGGAATAGGGGAGGGAAAAGGGCAGGCTACAAGACATGCACGTGTTGAATTAGCAAAAATTTTTGAAAATAAATTATCTTCAAAATTCAAGTCAAACTTAAGCTCAAGTGGACAAGATATTTTAGAAGATTTATCTGAAGAAATTGAAGAAACGACAGATGTTGTCTTAGAGGGCGTTAGTATTAAGGCAACCTATGAGGACTCTACCGACTTCTATGCTCTTGCTGTTGTCAATAAGTCAAAGGTAATCTCAGGATTAATGAAAGAAATTAGAAAAATTGATGAGAAAATGAAAGTTCTAGTGAGTGAAAACTCTGGGTCTGCAACTGTAAAACTCGAAAGATATTATTTAAAAAGAGAAATATTATTGAAAAAATATGAGTTTTTATCAGGGGGATCAATAAAATCTCCTGTTAGTTTTGGAGAAATATTTGCAAAAAAGAAAGCTACTGTAAATAGTATGATAATTCATGTTTATGTAGATGAAGATGATCCTAAGCTAATGGAGGCTGCAATTGTAAAATCATTATCTGACTCTGGTTATCGAATAACAACGGGTAGAAAGAGAAATAAGCACTCAACTCATGTTGTAACTGGAGAGTTGGTAACTGATAAACAATATATGAAAGTTGAAGGGTTTGAGAAATATAAAATTAATCTAAAGCTTTCAGCTTGGTCAAAAGGAAAAGTAGAAACTGGACACTTAAACTTTTCTTCTACAGAAGTAGGTAGGTCTGAGTCTCAAGCTTTCGAAAAGGCAGTACCCAAGTTAGAATCATATATACAAGATAATATAACAAAATTAAATATTGATTAATAAAAGGAGATATCATGAAAATTAATGTTTTAGTTTCAATCATACTAATCGCACTAACAGTAACAAGCTGTGGTGGATTTAAAGCGAAGCGTGTAGATGCAAATGAATCAGATGATAAGGCAATGGAGATTACAGATAAATGGGTTAATAGAGATACCGAATTAACTGTAAAAAAAATCTTAAAACAAATAGAAGGTCATAGAGGCTTTCAGCGTTATTTAAAAAAGCACAGGAAACAGCCAAAAATATTTATTTCTGAAGTACAAAATAGAACTTCAAATGCTTATTTTCCAATCGAAGACTTCAATGATGAATTATTAAATGAATTTTCTCAGTCTGGTGAGTTTATTCTTATTGATGCTTCAGCAAGAGATAAGGTTCTAAAAGAAATTCAATATCAAAATGATGGGATGGTTTCCGCAAACGAAGTTAAATCCATTGGAAATGCTGCAGGTGCAGATCTTTTAGTTTTTGGCGCTGTTAGAATGAAACCAAAGACCAGAGATGGCAAAACAATAAAAGAGTATTCTATTAATATACGTATGACTGATCTTGAAAGAGGAATTGAAGTTTTAAGAACTAGAGCAAAAGTTCAAAAATATTCAGAACAATCTAGTGGGGGCTGGTAGCTAGATGAAAAAAGGATTTAACCAATACTTTAAATTTTTGCTTGTATTTTTGTTGAGTTTCAGTTGTGCAACCCATAAAAGTAGGCAACAAGCTGCAAATTTGAAAAAAACTTTATTAACAGGAAATGTTCAAAAAGCTATACAGTTGGTTGAGTCCAAAAAATTCTACCCTGAAAAGCGTTCACGATTATTAAAGTTATTGGAATTAGGCACCCTTAAGCAAATTAACGGTGATTATTTCCAATCTTTAAAATCTTTTGAAAAGGCGAGAGAGCTCAGCGATAAACTTTTTACAGTTAGTATTAGTAAAAAGGCCTTGGCCGCGGTCACTAATAATAATATGGATAATTATTACGGTGAGATCTATGAACGTTCTCTTATTAGATTTTACATTGCTTTGAATCATTATTTAATCTACCAGAATGGGAAATATGAAGCGGGCTATAAATTTGAAAAAAGAAAAGATAAAAACGGGAAAGATATCATTAAAAAAATAATAGTCCCTGAAAAAATATTATCTAGGAATAAAAAGCAATTCCACTTAACTGCAGCAAGAGCTGTCATGTTAGAATGGGATGCCGCTCTAGAAAATTATCATGCAAAATTAGCTGGTGATACTACTTATAAATCGGATTTATCTTCTCGAATTTTTGGTGCTTTCATTCATGAGCAAATCGGGTCTAGAAATGATAGAACTATTGCTCTCAAACTCTATCAAGAAGCCAAAGAGATTTTATTTAAAAACTATAATATATACGCTTCATTCAATGGGCACTTTAAAAAATTCATGAAAGATTATGAGAAGCTACCAAAGTTATCAAGAAAAACTGTTAAAACTAGATATGTTAAAGAGACTCATTTTGCAGTTGATTTAAACACGTTTTTGAATAAAAGAATACAAGTTTTAAAATCTCATAAATCAAAACAGCTTAATATCACTATATTAACTCAAGAGGGGTATGTTGCAGAAAAAAGAGCACGTAGAATTCACGTCCCTTTACCGGGGGCTGCTTTTCATGGTTCGGGAAATAAAGGAATATTAAGCTTTACAGGTATGTTATTAAATTCAACAAAAGGTACATTACCTTCTATAACGTTCGAACTTCCTGAAGTGGCAAATAAAAAAGTTAACAAAGATATTGAACTAATAATTAAAGACAATACTGGCAAAGAAGTAAGTCGCCAAAAAGCAGTTCTAATGAATCCATTATCTGAAATTGCTTTTCAGAGTTTAGACAATAAGATTGGAAGCACTCATGTGAAAATTGGTGCAAGAATAGCCTTAAAACATATCGCTGCTATTGTCGCTGCCTGGATTGCCTATAAAAATGCTGGTAAGTCATTAGCTGGAAAATTTATAGCTTCTGCTATGTATGCCACTGCGAATAAGGCCATAGCTGTTAGTGAAATGGCCGATACACGATATTGGTCCACATTACCTCATTCTCTAAGGCTTTCAAAATTATATTTAAAACCTGGCCAATATGGTATTTACACAAAAACTTTTGTGAATAAAAAATTATCCATTACTAAAGTTAAAGACTTTTTAGTTACAAAAGATCCACAACAACTTATCAACCTTAATCTCTACTAATATATGAAAATATTAATTTTACTCCTATTAATCACTATCTCAATTGCTCATGCAAGCACTTCAAGACAAATTTATAAAGATGTCGTTCTTGGAGAAATACAAGCTACCTTTGTTAGGGATTATAATGTAAGTCAACAATATTTTGGTCCTGTTCAAAAAGGTCCTACAAAAAAAATTGTTAAGAAGAAAGAACTGCCAAACCTTAAGCCAGAACCTAATCTAAGTCCAACTCCCGATCTGTCCCCAAGACCTAAAAGAAGAATAAAAAGGGGGTTGATTGGGCTTGATGACGAGGATGATGAGAATGATGGATGGCTTGGTAAAAAAGGCAAAGGAAAAAAGAAAAAAGGCTTAATAGAAGACAATGACTTTACCCCCGAGCCAATAAAACTCAATAAAAGAACGGTAAAAGGTATTATTCAACCAAATAAGAATATAACGCCTAAGCGAAATGATTGGACATCCAAAAAATTAAGAGACTTAAATAAATGGCAAAAGACATCTAAAGAAGAAACAAATAAATGGTACCAAGATAAAGCAAAAATATTAAATCGTTGGAAGAAAGCTAACAAAGTCTTTAAAAAGAATCTACCTAGCTATAAAAAAAATCTCGTTAACTTTGAAAGCTTTGGTGGTCATAGTCTAAATGGAGACAGATCCAATACCCTAAATACAACAGTCGTTGGAAAAAACTTTGTTACTATCCCTCACGCTTTTTTTTCAAATGTTAACGATCAAGGAAGACGTCCAACATGTGCTGCTTTTGCTGCAACTAGAGCGTTGGAAATATCTTTGGCACAAAATGGGACAGAAAGAAAATTATCAGAGCAGTACTTTTATTATGCAAGTAAGCCTAGATGTCAGTCTTCTCCTTGTTCTAAAAAAGGTTCTTGGGCATTAAATGCTTTTAATAAGTCAAAATCGTCTCTAATCCCAGATTTACCATTAGAAAAAGATTGTCCTTATAAAAAACAATCAAAATCTGGAAATGAAACACAAGTGCCACTTAGAAATGGTTGCTTCCAAGGACAGCATAAAGTTACGAAATTTACAAAAGCACAATCTTTAATGGCCATCATTAAACAATTAGATAATGGGGCACCCATTGTTTCGGCCTTTAAATTATCCCCTAACTTTTATTCAAATAAAGGAGTAGTACTGTATAAAGATTCTAGAAAATCTGAAAAGATGAATTCTCATGCTTCTGGACATGCTGTACTATTGATTGGATATATGAAAATACCTAAATCACTTAATGAAGGTAATATATGTTTTTTAACCGCGAATAGTTGGGGAACAGGATGGGGAAAGGGGGGGCACGCTTGTCTCAGTGAAAAATGGGTGAAGAATTACCGTTTTCCAATACCGTTTCTAGCGGTGAACTCTGTAAGATAATTAAAATAGTCGCTGTACCAAATAAAGGATTTTTCTTCTTAGATCTGTAAATGGTGGAGTTATAAATTGAGACGCTGCTATCGGGAACCACTGATAAAAGACTGCTTTTTGATGTGTAAATTCTAGAAAACCAAATTCACCATGACTTGCTCCAATCCCACTATTATTGATACCACCAAATGGTAAGTTACTATTGAAAAGATGAACGATATTATGATTCACCGTGAAAGCACCAGATTTCACTTGTTGACATACTTTTTGAATATCCTTTGTTTTGGTTGAATTCATATACAATGCCAGAGGTCTTGGGCTTGAATTAATAATATTTATGACTTCATCAAGTTTTTGAAATGTTATAATAGGTAGTACTGGGCCAAAGATTTCTTCTTTCATAATCTTACTATCTAAAGAAACATTAGTGAGAATTGTGGGAGCAATAAAGCAATCATCTTCATTAAATTTCAATGGTAAAACCGAATCCGCACCATTTTCTATCGCTTCATCAATGAGACCTTTTATTCTATTAAAATGCCTATTATTTATAATACGAGAAAAGGAGTCTGACTCCTCTGGATTATGACCATACATATTTTTAACTTCATCAGTAAAAGCTTTTAAAAATTGGTCTTTTATATTAGCTTGGACAAAACAATGATCTGGAGAAACACAGATTTGTCCGTTGTTCATAAATTTACCCCATGCCATACGTTTTGCGATATTTTTTATATCTGCACTATCATCGACAATAGAGGGAGATTTGCCTCCGAGTTCTAACGTAACTGAACTTAAGTTTTTTGCGGCCTTTGTCATAACTATTTTGCCAAGCTCAGGACTTCCGGTAACAAATATATGATGAAAGGGAAGATTGAGTAATTCTTGAGATTCTGGAATACCTCCTTCAATAACTGCAACCTCAGAAGAATCAAATATTTCACTTAAAATTTCTGACAATAGTTTGCTGATATTTGGAGTGTGTTCAGAAGGTTTTATTGTCACACAGTTTCCAGCGGCAAGTGCAGATATAAGGGGTATGATTGCTAAATTTAACGGGAAGTTCCAAGGAGCAATAATAAGAACAACTCCTTTTGCTTCTCTCATAATTTTACTCGAAGACCCTAGCAACAGAAGAGGTGTTTTCACTTTTTTATGTTTCATCCATTTCTTAAGGCGACTTCTGTTATGTTTGAGCTCTGTGAGAACAGGAATAATTTCTGTTGCATCAGTTTCTTCAAATGGTTTTTTGAAGTCCTTCATTAGGGCATCTCTGATATTTTGTTGATTTTGAAGGATAATTTTTTCTAATAAATTAAGGTTTTGTACTCGTCTTTTATATTGTTGATCAAATGTCTCTTGAGATAACTTTTGTGCTAAATCAATTTGTTTTTGAAAAATAATCTCAATATTTTCACTATGATCATTATAATCCATTATTTTTCCCGATTTCAAATAGTTATGCAGTGTGATGTTTTAGCATGATTATCAATGAATGAGAAATAAGGCGTAATTTTTTACAATATAACTGCAAAGAAGTAAAAGGAGTAAAAATTCAAATAATTTTATTTTTGCGCTTTAAGTTTCTCGAAAATTAATTTCTTCAAACTTTCGATACTTTTTTTTAGTAATTGAACTTCTGCTTGTAAAATCATAATTTCATTGGCCTTTAGCTTATCAGTTTTGGTCTCTAATTCCTTAATTTTTCTTTTTGCAGCCTTTGCATCACCTTCGAGTTTAGGAAGGTTCGTTTTATTGACTAATTTGCAACATCCTCCATTACCCGACTGACTTCTCTCCAATTTATCTAGTCTCTTTTGTAGCTTTCGAAACTCTGAGCCACTTGATTTCTTTAACTTCTTATCTATAAGATTAAGTGAAGATGATACTTTTGTTAAATACTTCTCTACATTTTCAATTCTTTCTTGCTTGCCACTATTCCCATCGGCTTTGAAATTGCTGATTCTTTGTGCATATGCAATACTATAAAAATTAAATAATATAGAAGTCATCATAATACAGCATGTTTTTCTCATTATAGGCTCCATAAATTTAAAATTTAATTTAATAAGTATTATTAAAATAAATATCAGTTCGTCTAAATCTTCTCGATATTATTTCAAAAAGGCCAATCTTATTTGAATGTATTTTAGCTAAATACTTCTTGGGTTTATATCTAGAGGAACCTGGATAAGCTTCAATTTCTAACACTTCATCTGACAACTCCGGTCCATCATCATTAGCATCCTTTTGTCTTGTGATATTTGTGGATGAAGGTCGAAAACGATAATTTACTTGAAACTTTTTGGGTCTATAACTAGTAGTAGCAACTTTTGCAGCTTGAGATCCTCGAATATTCTTCTCTTGAATACCATTATTTAATTTTGCCGAAGCAAATAAGTTTTCTTTTCCTCCATATGAATTAGAAAACTTTTCTAATGTAGTTTTTGAGAAGTTCTTACTTATATCATTTGCTATTGCATCCGACGACTTATTTTTAAAGTTTCTTTTTAACTTTTTATTTAATTTAAATTTTTCTCTGAAGAAATCATTAACTATTCTAAAACTACCTCTACCTGTTAACTTTGCACCTAATTTTGAAAGTGTTAAATTATTAAAAGCAGTATTCTCTGCAAAGTCTGTTGCTTGATTTTTACTACTTTTATTATCAGTGACACCAGCACCTTGATTCAATTGATTCGTATTTTCATCGTTTATATTTGTCGAAGTAAAGGAGATTGGACTTGTCGTTTTGTCTCCACCTGTTTCAGAGTTTGTACCAGGACCAAAGGCAATCTCCCCAGAGCTATTTGTATTTGTCTGCCCATTTCCATTACCTTGGTTAGATGCTCCATTTTGTGATGTTTCAGTTAAGTTTTGATTATCAGATGAAATTTTTAATAGATTGAGCTGATATCCTATTTCTGCTCTATCACAGTCTATTCCTATTCCAATAGCACAAATTAAGCTTTCTCTCTGAACTCTATGGCAGTTTTTTCGATCTGTAAGTTGAGTGAGCAAATTAGGATTATTTATTTGCTCACAATCGTATAATTGAGGTGAGTATAATAAGTCATTATAAAATAAAACAGCTAAATCTACTGATTGAAGAATCATTTCAGCCACTATTAGCCTTCCTATAGGGAATACCCCCAAAGCTTTTATTTCATTCCCTAATCTTTCCATAGTAGCAGCTGAACAAGTTCTGCCTGCTTTTCCACAGTTTGAAATAGCGTTGTAACGTAAATCTGCTATGGCAGTTGGAGGGTCTGTATTGACATTGGCAATTGTATAAGGTGCTTTATAATAATTGATCCATGTTGTGCAATTACTTTTAACTGTACTTACTTCTGTTGCAACTGATGGAGGAAGAGGCGTCGTACAGACATTAGAAATATCGAATGTATTATAATTTGTTGGAAGAGCAGGTAACTGTATTGAAGCACCAGTGTCTAATATTGAATTCATCACGTCTGATAAATAGGTATCTTCATCTGTCTTAATAACGGGAACTTCTGCAACTTTTGGAATTATCTCTGTGTTACATGCATTGATGTCTAAATTATCTTGAATTAGTTGAGCTTTAGTTTCCATATTTGCTTTTATGGTTTCTAACGATATTATTTGTAACGAAGTAGTTCCTGGGTCATTAATTAAAACATCAATTTCAGCAATCGTTGTGCTCTGAGCTAGCGGATATATTCCTAAATCTGTGTTTATTGTATTGGTTAAATTAATCATTGTAGTTTGATTATTAGCATAGGTATCTGTTAAAAACCCTACGATAGTAGTGATACCATTTTGTGTTGGCGGTGTGCCGGAACTACAAAGGTTAAAGTAATTTGTTTCAGATGTTATTAAACTACTAGATTGTTCATTTATTGTATAAGTCATGTAGCGATTTAATTTATTTAAAATGGCCTGTTTGATGAGGACAATACTTTCAAGATGTTTTGTAAGTACTTCTATCTGAATATCATCATCAAGATTTGATAGATTATCGATATCACTTTTAAGTTGATCTAGGCCCGTTTGTAAGATTGCTGTCGCATTGACCGCACCTTGTTCATTAGTCAAAAAGGTATTTGATCGAGAAATAATTTCAGCTAAATCATTGGCCGACGCTGGAGTATAGGTCGCTGCTAACGCCATTAATGAAGTTACTAATTCCTCATTTGCTTCACCCCGTAGTTTTAATGCTGTTTTATTGTATTGGTTTTGATATTTTTGAACGTCGTAATTTCCTGTGGGAGGAGGAAAAATACTCTCAATTGTCTGGCCTATAATGCGGTCATAATTTGATGTATTAATGTCTAATGCCTGACTAGCAGCAGATTGGGCCAATCCAATTTCAACACAAATTAATGACGAGATAGTAAGACTAGCTACGATCTTTTTTATGAATCTAACTAATGTCATTTTAAACCTCTCTTCAGTTTATATTTTACTCCTTTTATCGAAAATTTATCTTTTTTTAAGGCCTTTTGTTAATGTGTAAGTAAAATTAGTACCTTAGATGATTTTTCTCTTTTTTTTATTGCCAACTTTCTGCACGATATGACAAGTTAACAGCTTATAAATAATCTATAAACTAAGAAGGAAGGCCATGAAGCTCAAAGTAGTGATGCTTTTTATCATTATCTCTATCAATGGTCTTTATGCTGCTGATAATAGCAATATTCAATATCAAAACCTCACAGATAAAACTGAAGTTTACACATTCTTATTTTTGAAACATTTCGAGTTAGTTAATCCCAATTGTCACAGACAAGTTCAAGAATCACGTTCACCAAAAACAATGATTGCAATGGGCTGCCAATTATTTAGATTGGAAATTGATAAAAGTTCTGAGGGGAGTGATAAAATTCAGTATAAGGCCCATTATCAATGTGGAGACAATATATTTCCCTTTACAGCACATTGTTATCTAAAATAATTTATTTAACCGCGATACTTGTTAGAAAACCAAAAAAACATCTCAGTTAAGTCTTTGGTTTCTAAAGAACTTGATTCAAACTTCCTATATAAATACTACCTAATTATATAAAAAAATACTAATTAATCAAAATTTATATCATTATAAGATAGATTCTGCAGTCGCAGAAAATTTCCAAATTAGAACCAAGATTAGAAGAAGATATTTAAGTCAAGGAGATGACGATGAAAACAAGAAAGATATTTCTATTATTGTTATTACTGTTAATTTCAGTTGTTAATGCAAACGAGAACAATTGGAATTACGATTTAAAAAAAGTGTTAGCAAATGATAAAAAGATATTTAAAGAAAATCTATCAAAACAACTAAACCTTTCTGACAATAGTCGTTTACAAAATCCATCTAAGGTCAGTATTACACATAAAAGATATTTAGATCCTGAAAGTGAAAACACTTTATCTTCTTCTTTACCAATCACTAGTATTACATCAATATCCTCACATTTATTTCCATTTGGAGAAGAAAAAGATGCTTTTGGAATTGGTATTGATCTATCAATTATCAATGCTGAAAAAGATCCATCAGATGTAACAAATGTAGACTCCATGATAGGTCCCTTAGGACTGTCATTAAGAAAACTTCTCTGGACTTCTAAAGGATTTGATTTAGAAGCTTATGGAAGGATTGATTTAAGTTCAATGTCTAATGAAGAATTGAAAGATTCGTTATTGGGTAGAGATATATATAAACTTGGGATGACTTTTGGAAAAAGATCAAAAGTTTTTTATGTAGAAAATGATCTCGAATACATAGTTGATTCGACTTCAACTCAAAAAATAGGAAACATAGAATATAGATATGACTTTGGTTCTATCATTACTGCAAGGATGAATGTGGGAGCTCGTATAAGTGCTTTCCATTTAGGCGGATATATAGAAATGAAATTGGCAAATAACTTTAAGGCCTCGGGCGGATCATTTTATTATGAAACAGGAAGGAATAGAATCGTTTCTTGGGGACCTGAAGTAAGTTTTAAATCAAATGGGTTTGGACTTCGGTTGTAAGTCTTCAGCACATGTGGGACAACCACGCTCTTTTATGTCCTAACACAGCATAACCATACTCGAACTATTATTGTATTTTTTTCGCATCTCTAATGTTAATTGTTTCTTTTC
>JABGXW010000063.1 GCA_018675575.1 Bacteriovoracaceae bacterium
AAATAAAAAGCCAGCCTCCATTTATAAATTAATTTAAAACCGAGAAAAGGGACACTTCGTTCTTCGCCCTTGTCACAATTTGAAATCAATTTCTTGCATTTCGCATGCCTTTTAATTTTCGGCCCGTTTCAATATTAGGGGATGACGTTCGAAATGAGGCCGTTTAAACAACGAGGAAATGTAGTGAGAAATTTTAAAAAAAGAACTTTTGAATAAGAGGGATTTTCTGGGGGAATGTGACTAGCCTGCGAAGTTACGCCACAAAGCCCCCAGTTTTTTTAATTATATCAGGAAAACTAAATTTTAATCAAGGAGTAAAAAATGGGCAGTCAAAACTTAAAACAAATCGAATATAAAGAAGTTAAAACTCAAACTCTTATTAGAGAAGAGTGGTTAAACAAAGCAATTGATTTTTTCTACTCCGATCTAATGTCTTGTTTTGATAAATCAAAAACAAGAGCATCAGTCGGTTTTCCGAAAAATTCAAAAACAGCCATAGGCCAAGTCTGGTCAAGTCTTTGCTCAAAAGATGAAACGTTTGAAGTATTTATCAATCCTGAAATAGGAAATACCGTTAGGGCCTTAGATATTTTGGCCCATGAGCTTACTCATATCAACGTAGGGCTTGATATGGGACATAACCATGTCTTCGCTAGGGAAGTAAAAAGATTAGGATTAGAGGGGCGACCAACGGCAACTTATGCGGGCGAAGCGTTTAAACAGTCAGCAGAAGAATTTATAAAACTAGAAGGAGAATATCCACATGCAGAAATGCAAATCTCTGGATATAGAAAACAAACAACAAGAATGATCAAGATTCATTGTGAGGAATGCGGATTGATCGCAAGAATATCAAAAAAATATATTGAAGAAGGAAGAATTCCTTTCTGTCTTTGTAATGATCAACAATTAAGCGTGGAGTATTAAATGGAAAAAGATAAATTTGCATGTTACACAGAATTTTATCAGAAAGTAGGGGTTCTATGTGAAGCAGATCTAAATGAGATTGGATTTGAGACAGATAACGAGGGAAGGTTTTCAATTGTGAGTCTTCTTAACATGTGGGACAAAATTAGGTTAATTAAGCTAACAACTTGAATCTGTTAGTCTTCTTTAACCCATGGCCCCATGCTCCTTTTAATAAAAACTACCAAAATGGTAAAAGGAGTCAGTTATGAGTAAAAATCTTAGAGAAATTAAAAAGGCCACACGTAAAAAATTTACAGCCGAACAAAAAATCCAAATTGTCCTTGAAGGACTTCGTGGAGAGGTCACTGTGGCCGAGCTTTGCCGACGTGAGGGTCTCGCAAATGTAACCTATTACAAATGGTCTAAAGATTTTTTAGATGCCGGAAAGAACGGATTAACTCTCGAAACAAAAAGAAATGCTACAAGTGAAGAAGTTAGAACGTATGTTCGGCGCCTAGCACCTCTTTCCCAATATAGTTTGTGGTTTAGGCTGAGCCAATATAAGATTTTACATAAAAAAATATATTGATAAGAATAAAAGCACTTTCGATTGAAGAAAAAGTTATAAAAATAGATACAAGTAATGCGGGCCTATATTTTGTGCGCTTGTATTCTTTAAGTGTTATAAAAAAAGTTATTATTAATAATACCAAAGTGATGGGGACTATTATCATAGCGAAAACAGCTCCAGCTGGAGGATGGCCCGTTGGATATAAGTAATCAGGGACGAATAAACTAAAATATAAAATGATTCTGACAACATGAATGAGACGTGCTTGTCTTGAAAAGTTGTTAAATATTTTGAATAAAAATAAACTTATCACTAAAAAAGACTGATTGATTAAAATAAAAATAAGTAGATTTTCGTAATTCATCTTAAATGATTTCATCCTTCACTAGTATAAAACATACTAATTAAATTAAGCTTTTAACACTGTTTTAAAAAAAATGGAGCTGTTAATCTTGGAGTTCAAAAACCTAATATTAAATATCAGCTTCTTAGTTCATTTTTCTATATGAATAGTGGAGCAGTTCAAAAAAGATATCTTTCTAAATCACGCAATAACGGGCAGTTGAGTTAAAAAAATACCCTCCCTCTAAAACTAGAGGAAGGGCAATTTTTAGAATCTTTCAATCTGAACATTTTTGGTTTGAGGTGCCTCAAGCTCCAAAGCTGGTAACTTTGAAGGAATGGGTGGAGGAGACTGGGCCTCTGCTTCAGGTATATCGCCATCTAGCGGCAGCTCGATTCCTTTGGCCTTTTCTTCATTCCAGGCGCGTATCTCTGCTGAAACTGCTCCTTGGCTGCATTTTGCAACCTTGCTTATCGCCCGATACGTCATCCCACTTTGACGTAATTTTCGTATTAGCATAGAAGGTCGGCTTTTCTTTCTCCCAATGCGGACCCCACTTGGCTATTTCCGGAAATGAGCGCTTCTTTCGGAAACTGATTTCCGCATTTTCCGGAAAGAGACCTAGAAATAACCAGATTGTCACTAGGGTTTCCGAAAAATATTAACTTTTGGGCATCTTTTCCGAAGCGTTTCGGAAA
>JABGXW010000064.1 GCA_018675575.1 Bacteriovoracaceae bacterium
AATGGAAATTGTTGGAGCAATTGGAGTTGCTCAAAACTTTGCGGCATTGAGTTCATTAGTGACTTCAGGAATACAAAAGGGTCATATGAAAATGCACTTAATGAATATATTGAATCATCTTGAAGCTAATGAATTTGAAAGAAAAATTGCAAAAGATCACTTTAAAATCGAAACAATTTCTTTCAATGCAGTTCGAGACTTTATTAAAAATATAAGGAATTATCAGTGAATATGACTACAGACAATTCAAATGTTTTAAAACCCATGTACAAAACTGGTTTCATCGAAGATAGAAATGTTCAACAGTATTATGGACATGGAAAACTATTACTCTCGGGGGAGTATTTTGTAATGGATGGGGCAACTTCATTGGCCCTGCCTACGAAAGTTGGCCAATCTATGAGCGTAAAATATTCAGCGTCATTTGAACCTATACTTCATTGGAAAAGTTTTGATGTTAATGGTGCTCTCTGGCTTGAGGCAAAATTTGAATTTTGGAGGTTTGATTGTTTAGATCCAAACCCAAGCAAGGAAATTCTACTATTACAAAAAATCCTAAGACAGGCAAGAAAGCAAAACTCACATTTCTTAAGAGATAATAATGATATTCAAGTTGAAACACACTTAGGCTTCCCTTTAGAGTGGGGACTTGGATCAAGTTCTACTCTGATCTATAATATTGCCCAGTGGGCGTACATATCTCCATTTGAACTTTTATTTCAAACTTACGGTGGCAGTGGTTATGATATTGCTTGTGCACAATCAGAAGGACCAATTTTATATAGCAGAAATCAAACAGGACCAAATTGGTCGCCTACATACTTTAACCCTAAATACAAAGATTCAATTTACTTCGTCTATTTAGGGTCAAAGCAAGAAACAAGTTCTGCAATTGAGTATTATGAGTCTTTAAGGCCTTTTGATCCCGATTTAATAGGAGCTCTTTCTACTATAACTGAAGAAATGCTTCACTGTAAATCACTTCAGGAATTTGAATTTTTAATCACTGCTCATGAAAGTATTGTATCGAAAGCAATAAAATTGAAAACAGTTAAAGAATTATATTTTTCTGATTACTTTGGAGAAATTAAATCGTTAGGAGCATGGGGTGGTGACTTCGTAATAGCAACTAGTCATAGAGGATTCATTGAGACTGCCGAATACTTTGATAAATTAGGATTTCCTATCGTAGTACCATTTGACGATATTATTTTACAAGATCACCCTCAATTAAAAAATAATGATGACAATAGACCAATCTTACAATAATTCAAATATTATCATTTGGAAGGCCGCTTCGAATATTGCTCTTGTTAAGTATTGGGGTAAGAAGTCATTTCAACTACCAATGAACCCATCGATTTCTATAACATTAGATCAATCGACTACTACTACGAAAATGGAAATTTCAAAGAATAAACATTTAGAACGTGAGATTGATTTTTATTTTGAAAATACCAAAAATGAATTATTTGCAAAGAAAATTGAAAACCACTTTAAAAATATCGAACAAGAATTTCCACTTCTAAAAGAATACAATTATAAAATCAGCTCTTCAAATACTTTTCCTCATTCCTCTGGTTTAGCATCTTCTGCTTCTAGTATGGCATCTCTAAACCTATGTCTTGCTTCCTTATTATTAAAAAATAATATTATTGAAGAGAATAATTTTTATTTAACAGCAAGCAGACTCTCAAGAATGGGATCTGGATCCGCCTCAAGATCTTTGTTTCCTTCTTTTGCAGAATGGGGCATAGAAAGTGAAGATTATGCAACAAATATTGCCAATATACATAAGAACTTTTCAGACATTTGCGATGCTATATTGATTGTATCTAGTGAAGAAAAAACAGTCTCAAGTAGAATAGGACATTCTTTAATGGAAGATCATCCCTTTAAAGATTCTCGCTATAAAAATGCAAAGAAAAGACTTTTAAATTTGCTAAAAGTTTTAGAAAATGGAGATTGGTCTACCTTTATTGATATTGTAGAAGCTGAAGCTTTAGAATTGCACGCAATGATGATGTGCTCTAGTCCATCTTTCATTTTGATGAAACCAAATAGCTTGAAAATAATAGAATTGGTAAGAAGCTTTAGAGCTGATACAGGATTAAACTTATGTTTTACCTTGGATGCCGGTCCAAACATTCATCTACTCTACCCCTTAGAGATAAAAGAACAAGTAATTAAATTTATTAACGATTCTATTGACCCTTTTCTAGAAGATGGTTTTTGGATTGATGATAATATTGGTCAAGGTCCAGTAAACTTATCTTAGATAAATTTACTGGAGTATTATATGAGAAAAAGTTCAAAAATGTTTTATTCAAAAGTTTTATTATTCGGTGAATATTCTGTCATAAAACATTCTATGGCGTTAAGTATTCCTTATACCCTCTTTGAAGGTAAATTAGAATTTAGAAGAGATAATAGAGGAAATATTGATCTTGAATTAAAATCATTTTGTAATTACTTAAAAATACAAAAAGAAAAAGAACGATTAGGCTTCTCAATTGATTTAAATTCATTTTCATTTGATGTTGGGCAAGGACTCTATTTTGACTCTACAATACCACAAGGCTTTGGAGTTGGTAGTTCTGGTGCCGTCTGTGCTGCTATTTATGATGCTTATGCTCAGATATTACCAACCAAAACAAATAATGAATTTAAAAATGATTTTTCACTGATGGAAGGCCATTTTCATGGTTCAAGTTCAGGAATAGATCCTTTAATAAGTTACCTAAATGAACCAATACTTAATAGAAATAATGGTGAGGTTTCAGAAGTTAAACTCCCACATTTTAGTCCAGGTAATGGTGGAATCTTTTTATTAAACACTGGAAGGGCAAGAAGAACTGAGCCATTGGTAAATCTTTTTTTAGAAAAATGTAAATCAAAGGATTTTTCAAAGAAAATAGAAAGCGAACTTTTAAAAATTAACGACAATTGTATAACTTCTTTATTGGAAGGGGATATAGAAACTCTGTATAGAAATTATGAGTCATTAAGTTTTTTTCAATTCGATGAATTTACGCCTATGATACCTAATCTTTACCGAGATTTATGGAGAGATGGTTTATTATATAAAAAATACTTTCTTAAGTTATGTGGTGCCGGAGGTGGAGGTTTTCTGCTCGGCATGACAAAAAACTTTGATGAAGCGGAAGAATTACTCAAAAACTATGAAATTAGGCCATTAATCAGGTTCTAATCAAGATAACTATAGCGGACCTAAAAGCTTTAATCTGTAGTTCTTATCCAATACACCGATGTAAACAATATGACCTTGGGAGTGGAAAATACAATCAAGTATTGAAAACTATTTATTGCGAGAGTTTTTGATTTTTTTTTTAAATAGGTTTTCGTAAAGGTCGATTTTAAATTGGTACCAAGTGTACAGATATGATTCGATCTTGCTTATAACTCTTGGTAAATTTCGGATTTATATTCAGTGAGCGAGTTTGCAATCTCTGTTACCGATTGGAAATCATTAGTATCTTTTGTATTTTTCCAATCGTTCATTAGTAACAAAGGTAGGCCATAATTGGATTCAGCATTAAAAACTTTCTCAATTTGATCAAGTTGTCCTTGAATCATACAGCCTTTGGCCTGTATGCGTGCAGTCGGTGATAATTTTGCTAGATTTGTTATCATCTCTTCAAGCTCTGTTGAATCTTCATAAAACGTAGAAATATATCCAGTCAACTGTAGGTCTTTCTTTGATACTTGAGGTAGCAAATTCCATTTCTTTGCGTAATTGGGTCCTACTTGCAGTTCTAAGAGACTGATTCCTCCTGACATTGGTAAAAGTCCACGGTCCAGAGTACATAAGCTCATTTTACAATTCTTATTTGCTAATCTAAGATCTGCGCCGATACCAAATTCAAATCCTGAGGCTTGGGCACCCATACTGTAATCAATTATAAAAACTTGTGGTAATAGCATCATTGCCCTGTTGAATGATCTTAATTTAGAGAAGGCAGAATTTATTTTTTCTATAAGATCTTTATCATCTTCACCAGGCACAGTGAAAGATTTTAAATTGATACCCCTAGAAAAATGACTTGTTATTGAAGAAAAGATGACAGATTGAATTTCTAGATGGCCAGCAAGCCAATTAAATAATTGATCTAGTTCAGAAATCATTTCATTAGTATAAAATTCCTCACCTTCTAAGAAATTTAATTTGATATTAAGAGATTTTGTCTTCTTATCAAGTCTGGTATTGAGAGTTCTATAGTTAAATAGAGGGGACATATACACCTTCCTTGGTTTTTCCCGTCATTGACAATGAAGTTTTTCTTTCCTTGAAAACCTCTATAATATTTTTTCAACTTAGATACAAACTGTCAAAAAAAAAATATGTGGACTAATTTGCTCAGAAAAATTTACAAATTTGGAAAATTAGAGGGCATATCGGTAGGTTAGTGTAAATCTGCTAAATTCGTCTACTAATGTATCAGTATCTTGTAATAAGCTTAATATGGCCTGATTACTACCCGAAAAGAGCTCATAATTGAAACCTAGTTTATGTTTGTCTGCAGGTTTCCATTCTATTCCGATCATATTAAGCTTTGAATTATTGTTAAAATCATAGTCAAAGGTGTAAGGAAAATTAAGAGTGTCACTATATTGAAAATTGATCCTGCCTAGAACTGAATTTTTATGGGACCTATTATCTGTACTACTATGAATATATTTATCAGCATTTTGCCTCTTCTTAATTTCTTCTTTTCCTAATTCTAAAATTATTTTAATTTCGTCAAATCCGATTACTCTAGAAAAATCACTGAATGTATATGTTAATCCTAATACATATGTAATAAAATCATCATCTTTTCCGGAAGGAGTCGTTTGGCCGAGAAATTCACCATAAAAACCTAATTTGTCTATATTGGTATAGAAGCCAGCTGTACTAATGAAGACATTGGGAAACTCTTCAAAATATTGAAGAGTCGAATTTGACGGGGTTGTCAAATCGACAATGACGTTCTCTCGATAAACTGCATAGTTACTTGGGCCATAGAGTATTCCAAAAAATAAGTCCCATCCTCCTGCAGTTCCCTTAAATTGAAGTACATTTTGAAAGTTTTTTAATTCCGGGTCAGGGTAAACAATTGTTGGGTCGGTTCCATCTGGAATGGCATCAGTTGAAACTCTATTTTGAAGTCTTGGCGCCTTAGAGGGGAGGAAAAATGGAATTAATGCGTAGGATATAGTAAGGTTTCCAAAATAGAATTCAGGGTTTATCATCCAGTTCCCTAAATCTTTGTGATTTAATGGATCGAAGAGGTCTTTAGGGGTCACTCTGTCTGCAGGTGAAAAAATCGTTGCCGTTCCCATTTTATAGACTTTTTTTCCAATACTGACATCAGTAGAACTCCATGACTTAATATAATAAAGTTCATTTAGCTCGATAATGCCTCTACCTTTTGCTCTGTTATTAAAAACTTGGAAAATATCTCGATATATTTCATTTTGATTACCATATTCTAACCAACCTCCAGCATTTACATACCCCTTGCCTTTTTGCTTTGTCCATTTCCAGTCAACTCTGGCCTCAGCAGTGAATTCTCTAAACTCGACTTCCGGAGCGGTGTTAGTGGTATTATTTGCATCTACTTCTAATTCTTGAATGTCTTGATTGTACCAAACACCTCGCATAAAAAGTTTAAACTCAAATTCTTTTTTATTATCTTTAGTTTCATTTATCTTTTCTTCATTCTTTTGTTTGAGAAGCTCTCTTGCCTCCTGTTGTTCGGAAATTAGATCTTTGTAGTCTACGTCATCGTCATCTTCATCTTCATCTTCATCTTCATCTTCATCTTCTTCTTCATCTTCTTCATCTGATAATTCATCCATGGCATCTTGTATTTCATTTGAAGTTTCTTGATTTAGACTAGACATCTTCATCATTGATACAGTACCTGATTTAACAGAGACTTCTTTTTTGTCTTGCGTGAAAGTCAAAACATAGTTTTCGCCATAATAACCCGTGGAATACGAGCGAATATTTACAATAACTCCAGGTGGTCGATTTTTAGTATACCCTCTCTTTGTTCTGAAATAGATTGAACCTTTAATAAGGCTGACTTGTCTCATACCTTGGGAGGAAATAGACCGGATCATGACTTGAGTATTTGGGGCCATAACGATGACGCCATTGGTATCAAACTCAAGGTAAACCAAGCTTCGCTTACTCGTAGCTACGATAGTTCCGGCTTTTATTAACTTATTTTTTTTTAACTTTCTAATAGGGTGATTTGTACCAAAAAATGCAAAGGCCTTGCCATGTATCTGTGCAACTTTTATACCTTCAAGTAGTGTTTTAGGTTTAGTGTCTGAATAGACTTCATTTCCGAAGAGAATGATAAAAAGAAAAAAAACAATTAATATTAAATTATATTTTTTTATTTAAACTCTACCTTGTATGCATTCCTTTAGTGATAAAACGCTCAGTAAATGTTTTGGTATCTATTTTGTCATTAAGTTTTATATTTTTAATTGACATTGTTGTTTTATGAAATCCAACTCTTGTCATAACTGATTTTTTTGCACGCCAAAGTTGTTTTCTATATTTTATAAATTTAGTATTGTTCATTGTTTTTAACAATTTACCTTTTCTGTCATAGAAATCTGCTTTGATAGTTGCATATATTTTTTTACGTACCCAAAGTATCCTCTTACTGTATCCCGTTTCGTTAATTAATTTTGAAGTTTTAGGAGTTGCTACTATTTTATAACATTTCTTTTTACCACAAGACTCAATCCTAATGCATTGATAATTCCAACTTGATAAAGTTTCTCCCTCAAGATCTGAATAGGTGAAATCAGTACCCATAAAATATTTTCGCTTTCCGCTCGATGCAATTCGTTGCATTTTACGTAATGCTGGAAGATATAACCATTGGTCATCAGATCTATCTTCATTTTTCCAATTCAATAAAGCTGTTCCCTTGATATCATTTGGGGACAGGAAGGTTGTCAATGTTTTAGTTTTCTCAGGACCCATATCCATACTATGTCTTCGAAGTTTTCTAGTTTCCTTAGTACTTGTTTTTAAATCCTCAAGTACAACTTCTTGAATCATCATCTCAAAATCTACGTGTTGCCTTTGTTTCTGTTTTTTCATGATTTTTAGACCTGATCTTTTACATTTGGCCATAGCTTCAGTAAATGAAATAGAAATAAATAATATAAAAAAGCAGATAATAATTTTATTCATTGTTATCCTAAAATTGAAAGAAATAAGTATTTATTATAACTATAAAAAGGAAGAGATAAAGGATTAATTGACTTATCCTGCTGTTAACTTAGATAGCCTATTATTTTGCTCGGCCATATCTAAAGCGTCTTCGAAGTTTTTTACTTTTTCATCGAAAGAAGACAAATCTATTTGCATTTTAATAATCTCTGTAATTAAAACTTTAAGTTCTTTCTCAACTTTTTCGTGGCATATATTGATGTGATGCTTCGCTATAGCGGTTTGGAAATCTATGGTGAATGAATTATTTGAGAACTGTGTTCCATAAAATGTAGATATTATCCATATATTTTTTCTATCTATTAGATCAAGAATAACAGCTTGATCACCATTTGATAAACTCGATACTTCTTTTAAATATAGAACAGAGTTATTTTCTAACTGTTGAAGCTTTATTGGTGATTCTTTGCAATTTATTTCATGAATAGGCCAGTCATGGATTTGAGACGTTTCAATGATATCGTGAGCAATTAAACTTAATGTTTCTTTACAATTAGAATTTATAATTATTGATTCTAATTTATTTTTAACTTTATTAATGATGGTCAATGTTTCTTTATGTATTTCATCTTCAAAAATCGATTGTACTTTTTTATTTAATCCAGGATTAAAAGCTTTCATTTTTGAAGATGAATTAATAGGATTATACATTTGAAAAAAACTGGAAAAAATTACAGATAACATGGTAATAGTTGTTTCATCTTGTAAGTCAAACCTTTTACCATCTGATTTATCTGTGAACTCTAGAACACCAATTGTATTTTTAATTCTATTAAATAGCGGAACTGCAAGTATTGACTCTGGAGAAACTTCATTAGCCGGGCAGAAAGATATTAATTTTGATTTATAAATATTAATTAATTCTGCACTTGAAAAAACAATGCCAGGAATTCCCTTTCTGTAGTCAATACTTTTAATCCTAGGATTAGTGATTGTCGTATATTTTTTCTCAAGTATATTTTCGGAAGAGTTTATTAGATATAATGATGATTCGGACGATTTTAAAAAATGACTACAAGTCTGTAATAAGGAGTTGTAATTAATATCTTCGTCACGTATTAGCTTATGAAACCCATTTTTCATGAGAGATATTATCTCAGAGAATTCTTCGAAGTCATATTCCTTGTTTTCTACTGATGAATGAACTAAATATTTTTTTAACCTACTTTTCTTAAAATTTTGTATGAATTCTAAAACGTATTCTGAATATAAGTCATCACAAATTTCTAGTACATGTACATATCTATTTAATTTATGATTTGAGTGAGAACCAATAATCTTTGCATTAAATCCAGACTTTTTTGTTGAAAGTAATCCTTTATGTTTAAATGTAATTGTAACATCAATATTGTCTTGCATTTGATGTTCAGAAAGAAAAGAAAGATGCTCAAGGTTGATGTCTTTGATAACTAAGTTTTTCAATTCATAACTTTGATCCATATACTTTAGATCAATCACTAATTTATCATCAGGTAACACTGGCACCTTGAAAGACTTATAAAATTTATACCTTGAGAAAAAATAACTCATAAATAGATAACCTCATACAACTTATCGTAATAATTAAAAATATAATGAGATAATATAAGCTAAAGGTCTTAATTGAGATTATAAATGCATCAGATCTAACGAACCGAGCTCGTCGGTCAAGTACTTAAGAAAGGCCCACAAATTCCGAAAAGAGATTAAAGCTAAACTACTTGGTAATAATGACAAAGCAAATACAAAATAAAATTCGCTCTTTTAGAATACCAATTGATTCATCCGATCAGGTAAAGTTGAAAGTATCTAAAGTTGAAGAGAGCTCAGTGCTGTCTTCATCAAATCTTTTGTCTTCAGAAACAGGACCACAGCATTACTGGTTCAAAATACAAGATATAAGCTTAACTGGATTGAGTTATATTACAAATTCTCAATTATTTAAATATTCTATAGATGATAAACTGAAAATTAACCTTTCGTTCGATGATTTTCATATCTCAGTAAAAGCAAAGGTTGTAAGGATTAACAAAGAAAAAAATTACAAATTCATTGCGATAAGTTATCTTTTTGAGGAGGGGCAAAGTTTTGATCTCTTTTTTCAAAAATTTATCAAAACTTTTGATCATAATAGAGTAAAGAAACAACTAGTAAGCTTGTTAGAAGATCAAAAGAGTTCAAGTTATGAATATTTATCAACTATGGATTTAATTTTAAACCTTAATCGTGAAGTTGATCAATATTCTGAATTAGATCACTTTAATTATGCTCTGCTTGAACAATGGCGAATTAACATGCATGCTGACGAAATTATGAGTTTTATGATTGATAACGAAAAGAATTGTAGTGAATTATTATTAAAATACGAATATCTTGAGAAACAGCATATTGTAAATGTTAAAGGTTCAGTGTTAGAATTTAGTATCCTTAATAAAAGTGCATTTTCTGCATTTATACTTAGCGATACTGCGATTGCAGATATAAATAAAACATGTGAACTTCAATTATCAAATATCTTATGCTCTCCAATTTATGAAAATACAAAAGTAATCGGAATTCTATTACTTAATAGGAATAATAAATCAAAGTTCAACACAAATGATGAAAAATTAATACAACAGGCTTGTTCTCAGTTCGGGACATCATTGTCTAAAAAAGAAAAAATAAAAAAAGAAAACATTAAATTTTTAAATCCCCATAAACCACGAACGTTCGCTCTGATTGGAAAAGATGATAAAATTCAGAACCTCAGAAGACTCATAGAGGGCACAAAAAACGATCAGATCCCAGTCCTATTAACGGGAAATCCCGGTACAGGTAAAACATTACTGGCTCAAATAATTCATTCAGAAGGAAGGCAATCACATAGGGATTTTTTATTTTTAAATGCAAATAGAAAAAGTCATTTAGAAAAGATCAAAAAGTTAATATCTACAAACAAAGTTCCATTAGAGTTTAATTCCTTCGGGACTATATATATTTTAAATACTAATAAACTTACTCAAAATGATTATAATAAATTATATGAAAATGTTTTGAGTAGTATTAATGAAGTTAGGATAATTCTTAGTCCGGGAGAAGGAACTCAATGTGATGATATTCTTCCTAAAAGAATATTAAAGAAAATTGGCAACAACAGGCTACACCTTCCTAATCTCAATGACAGAAAACAAGATATTCCATTGCTGGTAAAATATCTTGTTAAAATTGAATGTAAAAAAAGAGGATACTTAGAAAAACATATAGATGATGATGTCATTAAAAAATTTAAGCAACATACCTGGGTTGGCAATATTAGAGAAATTAAAACTGCAGTAGGAAGACTAGTTGAATATTTTTCCCATACAAACCATATAAAAAAATTGCCACCGGATTCATATCATATCTTTACATGTAATAAAAACACTGATTATATGCCTCATGAAAACATTCAGAAAATAATTAAAAGCATTAATACAGACAATTATTCAAAGGATGAACTTTCTTTATTATTTCAACGAGAATTAATTCTAATAGAACTTTCTAGGTTTGAATCCAATTTAAAGAAGACAGCATTATCGCTAGGAAAACCTCTTGAGTTTATCGAAGAACAATTAGAAAAATCTTCATTGTTAATTTCAAAATCCAAAAAGCTTGCTTCTTAACCAGTATTACTAATAACATTGATTTATATGAATTACTTTAATTTAGTCTAGTTAAAACTGATGATAAACGTATTGGCCAATGCTATCGAATGCGTAACAATAAGAGCTGTCACCAGTCTGATCCAGCCACTGAGAGCAGAATAAAAAGGCATCTGGACTGAGTAAATATTGATAAAACGGAGAAGGATAGAAAAATGCTTTATCTTTCATTACCATAACACCTGTAATTTGAAAATTTGAATATCCAGTTCTATTACGTAAAAGAGATATCGGATAAATTGACATATTACTGTTGATTAATAAACATCTTGGTTCACCAATATAAATAGCACGATTGTTAGAATGATAAGTAGGTATAACACATACCTGAGAATCAGTGATTGGGCTCTTAACCTGTAAATGTACCTTTGTTTGATCGGAAGAACTTTGACATAAGGTGTATGCCCCAATATGAGCATGAGTTGAGGCAAAACCATTCACCCCATCTGATGACCATGAACAATGACTGATCTCAGGTGGAACAGTTTGTCCGTTAGGTGTTGGTGTCGCTGTAGGGTTACTATTTTCATTTCCACCATTCCCATTTTCATTTCCACCATTCCCATTATAATCATAATTATATGAAGAGTTAGAATCTAGATCTCTTGCCTTATAAGCAGTTCTTCTATCCCGGGGTTGGTTACATCCAATGATGATGAAAGGTAATATTAAAAATAATAATTTTAAGAATTTCATATATACTCCGGATACAATCCTTGATCTTTAATCACTTATCGGTCTTTTTTTAGATAAGTATTAGTAAATTAACATGAATGGTTTATGTTTTTATCTAAGTCTCCGAAAAGTCGTTTATGAAATGGTTTCTATTTATAATCGTATTCTTGTGCATACTCATATCAGCTGGATATGTTGGTTTTTTAGCTCCTTATCACATCTACACCCTAGCTATAAAAGAAGGGTTAAATACTGATTTTATTGAAACTAAAGTGTTACCAAACGAGATGCTTCTCGGTGGTAAATATAAATTAGAAGAATATGATAGTAATGGATTCAAGGAATATGAAAGGCTTTGGCGATTATTTCATTTCACACATTTCCAAATCCCCATTCCTGTCCATCACCCGTTATACGATATTATTCCAGTTATTAAAATAGGTGAAAAGTTGCATAAGAATCTAGGTATTAAAATTGTAAATCGAAAAACTGTCGTTATGAGTAAAATTCTTGTTCTTGAGATGAAAAGACTATCTTTAGATTTGGGGAAATATAAATTATTTAATTTACCAATCTTTAAAAAGATGATTCTTGATACTCAGTTAAACAAATTATGGGATGATTTATTTTTTAAAGATTTAACTTTGCCAGATTATGATCGCCTTGGCTTTTTTAATTATGTAAAAGAAATAAAAAAATATTCTTACAAAGATCTCGTTTATAATCTATTCATTTTGAAAATGAGAACAGAAATGTTTCCACCTAGCGCAATTAATATTGGTATGCTTAATGAGACCAGCTTAGGAATTGTTGAAGTTCAAAATGATGATAAAAAATATAGTAAAGAATATATTTATCTTAAAGAAAATAATAATATCAGAATACTAGAATTAATAACACGTAAATATACAAAAGCAGGACAAGATTACAGGAATAGAGTTTTAAAAAATATAGTTTATCAAGAGAGTAGTGAGCAAGCATCTGTTCATTTGTATTCATTTTTTAGAGAACTAAAATACAGTCAAAAAATTGATCAAGAGGGAATGATTTACTTATTTTCAGCATGGTCACATTCAATGAAAAAAAAAGAATTCCTTATCCAAATGATTCAATGGCTTGAAAGAGGAAAGGGGAATGCAAAACAATTAAAATCATTATATAATTATGCCCTAAAAACTTATGGGACAACTCTTTCAACAAAAGATCATGAACAAGAAAATGCTCAGAAAAGGTTAGAGCGTAAAATTAAAGAAGAATTAGAAGATGAAATTAGAGATGAAAAGGGTACCGTTTATAAAATACAAAATGGTAAGTTTGAATCTGATGAAAAACAAATGCAATACTTTTTACAGAAAGCAAAAGACGACATGGTTAATGACGATGAAAATGAAGGCATTTTGGTAGTTGAATAGCCTTAGAGTTTCCAAGAGAGTCCAAAATATATATTTATTCCACCAATAGAATTAAGCTCAGTTTCGGGGTTAACTGACGTTGTGATAGGCCCTAGTTCATTAATTATAAAGTACTGATTGGATAGACCTGCCACAAGGCCTATAGCCGAATATGGAAAAAGTTTTAATTGTCCACCAAACTTATATCCCAAAGCGTTTCCACTGTCATTTGAGGTTAGTGTTGTTGTCAGATTATTTGTGATTAGTTTGAAATCTCCTGTAATCATAACTCCGCCATAAAGGTCAATAGTGAATACTCTTGATTTAATAAGTGACCAGTAATAAGTGAACTGCCCTATAAAAGCAGACCATTTATATTCATCGTGGCTTTGAGTGTAATAAGCTAATCCCATAGACCAAAAAGATCTGTGATATGGAGTCCTGTGAACAATATCTATATTAAAATTTTCAGAATGTAACTTTGGTTCAACTCCAAGATCATTTGAAAATTGTTCAAATTCTTCATCTAAATTAAAAATTCCGAAACTAAAATGAATGAAATTATTATTGAATAGGGTATCTTCAGCTTTTTCATTTTTGTCTCGAAATTCTTCTTCAGAGATTGTAAACCTTTTTGATACTTTTCTGTCTGTTGATTTGTAGTCCTCTGTTTCAATTGCGATATCAGATAGTTTAACCCAAACGATTCTGCCGGTAACAACAGTACTAATGATTGAACCTCGTCTTCTTTCGGTTTCACCAATCATAATTTTCTTGCCAGCACGAATAAAACCAATAGGGCTTTCGAGTTTTTTGTCTGAGTAAACCACAGCTCGTTTTGACACGACTAGACCATATCTAACGGCATAGGCATTATTATTTGCAATTAGAAACAATATGAAAAGAATAAGGTAAGCAATTTTATGCATAATCTATTATATTATTTTATTAAGGAATGAGTCAAAACAGGTACTAAGTGCTTGTTAATTATAATGGCCGACAGATATACTCCGCCTTTGCTATTTAAAAACTTTCATGTCAAAGCAAAGTGTAATAAATATTGAAGATTTAGTATCAGCTAGTTATAATCAACCAAATGGAGATGTAAAATGAGTTTAAAAGAAGCAATGCTAAAGGCAGGACTGAAATCTACAAAAACAGAAAATGAACGTGAATATTCAGGTCCCACTAAAAATAAAAAGAAATCTGAGCTGCATCAGCAAGGTAGAAACTTTTGTGAAGTTTGTAAATTTATACAGCCAGATGTTGAAAGATTCAAACATAAAAACCCAACTGTAGACGCTGAGTGGATATGTTCCTCATGTGCTGATAAAGAAGAAATTCATGATGAATTTAGAATGACAAATCAATCTGAATTTGCAATAGCTAAAAGATACAGAAGAGAGTTTGGTGCCACAAAAGATTTTTCACAATCATCATCTAATGCAAAACTTAAAAATAGTAAAAAACCTCACTCAAAATCTAAAAATAAGAAAGCGAAATTTAAGATAAGTAATAAAGGCGAAAAAAACTTTAATTGCTAATTAACGACAGAGGTTTTTTTAAGTTCCTCTAACCTGCTATTTAGATCTATAGCATTTGTGAGGCTTCGTCCCATTACTATGTAATCAGCACCAGAGTCGAAAGCTCGTTTGGGATCCATTACCCTCTTTTGGTCTTGAACATTTCCAGACAGAATCTCTTCTTTAAATCTAATGCCGGGACAAATCTTAAGGGTTTGTTTGTTTTCTGATTTGCATAACTTATTTAGCAACGATAGCTCGTGGCCGGAGAGAATAAATCCATCAATATTTTCATTAAGACCTGCAAGAAACACACGTTTAAATGCATTTGAAATAGAATCAACTTCTATATTTAGAATTTCTTTGAAATGATCTTCTGAAAGGCTTGTTAAGAACGAGACTCCTAAAATATTAGTATCAGGCAAGAATTCTTGTTTCGCCATCATTGCGGCATTAATCATTTCTCTTCCACCAACAGCATGAATTGTTAAGAACTCAATTGGTAGTCCCTGAAGCGACTTAATTGCATTTGCTACAGTGTTTGGAATGTCATGTAACTTCAAGTCTAAAAATACTTTAACATTATATTGTTCACTAAGCTCTAATACTGACTTTTTTCCCATCGCATAGAACATTTCCATACCAATTTTAATGAGTTTGATTCCATCTGCTTTATCGAGAAATACTTTTGCTTCCTTGAAGCTCATATTATCTAATGCGACTATGGTCTTGTTTATCATTTTGAGTTCCTGACATTTTTTTGACATTAGAGCTTTCTTTTCTGACTATTCCATGTATTTCTTGAAGACTATAGGGTGTTAAGGTTGAATCTTCCTGGCCTACAAGAGATTGGATCACAGCTTTAATATTTTCCTGTCTTGTAAAACATGGAACACCATATTGAATTGCTGTATTTCTAATATTCTCTCCATCTGACCTTGAAACACCTTGATTCATAGGCGTATTGAAAACCATTACCATCTGGTCATCTTTTAACACTTCAAGAATAGTGATTCCTGATTCATTAATTTTTGCAACATTTGTACAAGAAATTCCCTGCTTTTTTATGTAAGAACAAGTCCCACTAGTGGCATAAAACTGATAACCCATCTTATGTAATGATTTTAAATATGGAAGTAAAACTTCCTTTGAGTTATCTGCCATAGAGATAAGGATTTTTCCTACATTAGAAATTTTTGGATAATTTCCAAGATACGACTTTAAGACAGCAGCTTCTTTATCTTTATCAATACCAAATGTTTCACCAGTTGATCTCATCTTGGGACCTAGAATAATATTGTCTTGGTGAAACCTGTCAAAAGGAAAAGTTGACTGTTTAACACAAAAATAATTTGATGTTTCTCTGTCCCAATTAGAAATTTTTTTTCCGAGCATAGCATCTGTCGCAATACTTGGAAGTGATATATTATATGCTTTTGAAAGAAAAGGGAGAGTTCTAGAGCCTCTAGGATTTGCTTCAATACAGTATACCTTGTCACCTTTTACTGCATATTGAATATTAACTGGTCCGATAACTTCAAGTAGAGTTGCTAACTCTTCAGAAATCTTTTTCATTTGATGATACATCTTTTGAGTTAAAGCTACTGGAGGAGAAATCATTCCAGAGTCTCCTGAGTGAACTCCGGCATATTCAATATGTTCGCAGACGGTAAAAACAGTATTGCCTTCAGAGTCTCTAATCAAGTCGACATCATATTCTATAGAGTTTTCAAGATAATTTTCCACCTGAAAGACAGTATTTGTATTTTTAAGTAAATTTTTTAAGGAATCAGGAAGTTCATTAATATCATCATTAGTTGTAAGAATATACATAGATTCTCCACCGATGACATAACTAGGTCTTATCATTACAGGTAGCCCGATATCAACGATGGCATTTATAAAGTTTTTATAACCTGATACTTCTTTTGATTTTGTATGACTTAAAGAAACTTGTTTTGTGATGTCCGCAAATAGCTTGCGATCTTCGGTTAGGTCTAAAGTTTTAAGCGTAGAACCTAGGAAGCTAAAGTTATGATAGTCATTTCTAAAGCTCTCTTCTATGTGAGCTCTTATTTTAATACCGGTTTGACCAGAAAAACAGGTGATGATTCCTTTAGGCATTTCATTTATAAATATGTCATATAAATCTTCTGAATATAAAGGTGAAAGGTAAAGTCTATCTGAGCTATCATAGTCTGTAGAGACTGTTTCAGGATTAGAGTTAATCATAATAGATTTAATATTTCTTTCGCTAAGATGCTGACACGATTTTACACATGAATAGTCAAACTCTATCCCTTGACCAATCCTGTTTGGTCCAGAGCCTAGAATCACCATCGAGTCATCTTTTTTTGAAAGAGCAAAGGCTTCATTAAACTCTAAATAGGTTGAATAGAAATAAGGAGTCAAGGCCTTGAATTCTCCTGAACATGTATCGACTGCCTTATATACTGGGAATACCTTGTGTTTGAATCGAATATCAAATAATTCATGCTGAGACTTTCCAATTAGTAATGCAATGAACTTATCTGAGAGGCCTTGTAATTTAATTTCTCTTAAAAAATCTACATCAGTCAAAACTTGGTCTGGAGACTCTTTGATTTCATTTTCTAAACCAATGAATAGTTCTATTTGGGAAATAAACCAAGGTGAAATTTTGGTTAAATCAAATATTTGTTCTCTACTCACTCCTATTCTAAGTCCCTCAAGTACCGTAAGTAAGGAGAGTTGATATGGGTTTTTGAGTCTATCGATTAAATATAATTCATCCATATTAATTGGAACTGTTTTTAGCTGATTCAAAGAAGGAATTTCTAATCCTGATTCTAAACTTCTTAAAGCTTTAAAAAATGCTTCATTAAAATTACTCCCAAGAGCTAAAACTTCACCAACTGAACGCATTTGGGGACCTAGAATTTGTGAACTTGTGGGAAATTTATTGAATGGGAAAACTGGTATCTTTACTGCAACATAATCAAGAGATGGCTCAAAAGCAACAGGAGATGCTTTAGTAATATCGTTTAATATTTCCTTTAAAGTGTAACCAACTGCTAGTAAAGCAGATATTTTAGCAATAGGATAACCGGTTGCTTTTGAGGCCAAGGCAGAAGAGCGTGAGACTCTAGGGTTCATTTCTATAACTACAATCTCATCTTCATTATCTGGGTTGATAGCAAATTGTACATTTGCACCTCCTGCAGCAATACCCATATGCTTAGCTATTGTTAACGACATGGTTCTGAGGTTTTGATAACATCTATCTGATATCGTTTGTGCTGGAGCAACAGTAATTGAATCACCAGTGTGAATCCCACACGGGTCTACATTTTCAATAGAGCATATGATGACCCCTTGTCTTTCACAGTCCACCATCACTTCTAATTCAATCTCCTTCCAACCAACGAGAGATTTTTCCATGGTTATTGGAAACTTGATATCTGTTTCATTAAAAACATTTTCCAATTCCTTTTGATTCCAAACCAATGCAGAGCCACGTCCACCAAGAGCAAAATCTCTTCGAATGATTAATGGAAAACCAACTTTATTATTTGCTAAATCTAACGCATTTCTTTTGTCAATCGCTTGAAACCTTTTTCCTGATTGATATCCAAGAGAGTGCATTTCTTTTGCAAAAAGCCCTCTGTCTTCGGTTTTTGTTATCGTATCTACATTTGCTCCAAGAAGTTTAACACCATTTTTTTTAAAAAAGCTTTCTTTCTCCAATTCTACACATATGTTTAATGCTGTTTGCCCACCCATGGTAGATAATACGGCGTCTATATTTTCTTTCTTTATTATATTTTTAATAACATCCTTAGTTATGGGTTCAATATATGTAGCAAAGGCCATCTCGGGATCAGTCATGATAGTTGCTGGGTTAGAGTTAAGCAGCACAACATCTAATCCAATTTCTTTTAAAGATTTTAGAGCCTGAGTTCCAGAGTAATCGAACTCAGAAGCTTGTCCGATTTTAATAGGACCTGACCCTACTAATAGAATTTTTTTATATGGGACCTCTTTTTTTATTTCTTTTGATAGGTCTATTACTGTTTCTAGTTTACTTGAATCTATAGTCTCTAGATTTCTGGAGTTTAAAAAGAATTCAATTTCTGTGAAAAAAATATGTGCATCCTTAGGTCCAGGATTTGCCTCCGGATGAAATTGAACTGACTTTAGAAAATGATCAGTGGTACATATACCTTCCACTGATTTATCAAATAAAGATCTATGTTGAATAATGAGTTCTCTATTTAATAGGTTATTATGTTGAAGTTCAAGTAAGCTATTTTCAGATGTTGCATAACCATGATTCTGACTAGTTATTAAAATATCCCCTGAAATTTGGTCTAAGACTGGATGATTAATACCTCTTTGTCCAAAAGGTAACTTAATAACTTTTGCTCCTAATGCTAATGATAGGAGTTGATGTCCTAGGCAGATACCTCTGAGTGGAATATTTAACTTTAAAAGCTCTTGAACAGTTTTAATTTCTTCTTTGTAATGACGAGGATCCCCTGGGCCATTTGATAAAAATATCAAACGAGGGTTTAATTCTTTAATCTCTTCAGATGTAGTACTGTAAGGTACAGTGATTAATGGAAATTTAAGTTTTATAAGGTTTTCAATGATGGCATTTTTTACTCCATAGTTAATCAAAACGATTGGCCTTTCACCACTAATGATTGTTTGCTGACTTGTTTGACTGACTAAATTCAGACTTTCACATTCTAGTTTTGCATTTGTAAATTCTATTTTCTTGGGGGTTACATTTGAAGCTGTGATGACTGACTTATGAGATAACTTTGTCGAGGTTAGGAATTTTATTAATTGCCTTGTATCTAAATGTGAAAAAAGAGGTGTATCAGATGAATTTACTAATTCATTATAAGAAAAGTTTCTCGCAATTAAACATGTGCCATGAATTTTAGAACTTTGCATGACCCGTTTGTCATTTTCATAATTGCCCACATGTGATGTTGCAAAAATAATATGTTGACCGAGAAAGCTTGGATCTGTCATGGTTTCTTGATAACCGGACATGCCCGTGGTGAAGGCAGCTTCTCCCCAAATTCCTTCAATCAGTTTTGGATGATTTATATCTAAATTTATATATCCACAAAACTTCGTTCCGTCTTCAAAATGTAGCCATGCCTTTGTTTTTCGAAGAGATTGTTGAAAATTGATATCATTCATTTTTTAATGTCCTTCTTATATGAATTGATTGTGAGATTCTTTATTACACCTGAAAAGTTAGAAACAATTCTGTCAGTGATTGATGAATTACTTTTATAGTTTACTTTGCAATCTATTTTCATTAAAACTTCCAACTGATTTATCATTATTCTGTAGCATGGTAGTTATAATTGCCATTCTCATAAAAATTGAATTCTTAACTTGTTCGTATCCCATGTAATAGGGGGAGTTGATTATTTCTTGGTCTATCTCAATACCTATATTAACAGGACCAGGATGAAAGATGGGTATATTTAGGCCATGTTTGTTCATTCTTTTTAAAGTTATTCCAAAATCTTTAGAATAATTGTCTATTAACATTGAACCTGAGTTTGTATGTCTTTCATTTTGAATTCGTAAAGTATAAAGAAAATCAATCGATCCCATTTCTTTATCTAGATCAGTTGATAAGGTCACATGTTGGTTCGGAGGAAATGATGGCAAGAACTCCTTTGGACCCATTAAAATAACTTTACAACCAAACATGGGGAGTAACTCACATAAAGAGTTTCCAACTCTGGAGTGAATACAATCTCCAATAATAGCGATTTTTTTCCCTTTTAAATTTGGTTCAACTTCTAATAGTGTAAATAGATCAAGAAGAGCTTGGGTTGGGTGTTGATTTGTTCCATCTCCTCCATTTATTAATTTCATGGGAGGAGACTTTTTGAATTTAGAAAGTATAAATGATTCAGCCGATCTAATAATGCATAAATCGATTCCTTGGCAACTTAGCGTTCTTAAGGTTTCATGCAAAGTTTCACCCTTTTTGAGTGATGAGGTTTCGGCATTAAAATCTATGTATCGACATCCAAGCTTTGTCGTGGCTATGGCAAATGATGTTTTAGTACGAGTTGAATTTTCTAAAAAACTATTAGCGACAATCGGTCTATGATTTGTAAAAATAGTACTATCGGATGGACGTTCTTTAAATTTCCTTGCGAGGATAAGAAGCCCTTCGATTTGATCAATATTGAGGTCGGAAATGGCTTCTAAAACAGATGGGAAATTATTCATTTCTCTCTCATTAAGGGGGATGTTTAGCCTGATGACAGGATAAATCATTGATCACTCATTTGAAAGAGATATTGTATGAAAGATAGTTACGAAAATGACACGCTTGCCCAGAAAGAAGCTCTCATCAATGAGTTTAAAGGGAATCTATTTGAATTCTTAGTGGCCAAAGAGTTGGCCACTAATTTTAATATCTATAACCAGTTTATTGCTGCATTTGTCCAAGCCCAAGCAAGGCAACAGAAATTTCAACAATATGAATCTTGGCTTAGAAAATATTCTCCAGAAGTATTGGTCGAACTTCCGAAATTGGCAAAGATATTAAGTGATGCCCTTAGTGACTATATAAGAAATGATTTAAAGATAGAACTCAAGAGAATACAATTAGTGGGCAAATTATTTGATCAAAAGCAGGACTATTCAAATGAGGCCGATTTACTTCTTTATGACAAAAATAAGGTGACCTATCCACTTAGTTTAAAGCTTTGTAAAAAGGGAAGTTTTGTAAATACGAAATCAGCTGGTGTAAGTTCTTTTATAGAGAAATACTTTACTGAATTTAAATCGTCTAAATTTCATCAAGATGAACTCAATCTAATATTAGATCAGAGTTATTTAGAGATGGGAGAAAAACTTTATGAACAGTTCGATATGATCTTTACAGGTAAATTTGGCAACGAATGGACCGATAAAGGCAATAGTGAATTACCGGGCCAATTAGATCCCGTCTCTAGAAGTATAGTACATCAATCTTATAATCCTATTATTAAAAAGATCTACCTTTCTATTTTAGCATTCGAAAAAGAAAATCCCGAATTATTGAAAACCTGTCTTTCTTCAATATTAGGATATTCAAAAGAAAACATGATTCAGGCACTCTGTTTTCATAACGGGACTGATGACTACTCTTTTGATCATGTAACAATAGACTCATCTCAGAAAATATGGGAAGAACTTACAGATTATGAACTTATTCCATTTACAGACCTAAAAGCATCTTTTGAGATTCAATTATCTAATTCTGTTTTACAAATTAGAGTTAAGCCAATGAATAAGTTCACAGCTAAGTCTCATAAGATAAATTGTTCCTATAAAAGACGCAATGTTTCATGAATGGAACATTGACCATTCTCAACTCATTGATTTTTTTGTAACAACACTTGGCCCAAGACTTGTAATGTTAAAAGACAGAAGTGATCGACAGTCCTCTCCTTACGGTCTTTCATCTTCTTATGGTGTGATATTTTTAAATGTGACCAAGTGAATTTCCCCGTTCATAAAGCTTGGTCGCATTTAATTTTTACAATTTAATTTACATCTATTAAAGTATTAAAGTGATCATTTATTTAAAAAACTCCTCCCATTTATTAATCGAACAATTAAAACTACTGTTTAAAAATATTGTCGTATCTCAGGATGAAAATGATCTACTTGGTGGGGAAGTTCTTTTTTTTGAAAACCTAAAATATCTACCTTTCAACCCATCTCACTTGATCAACGCTGTAAAAAAAAATACAGTTAATGAAGGAAGATCTCTGAAAATAGTAGAAAACAAATCTCAAAAGCTTTTATTGATAAAAAAAGATTTTTCAATTGATCAAGAGGGAGTACTTCCTCCAGAGTTTCTTGATGGCTATGAATATTCAGGCATGAGATATTTTCAAGATTATATCACATTAAATGAAAGCTCAGATTATTCTTGTTTTCCAATGGGTCACTCAACAAGTGAATTCAATTATAAAGACTCTAAACCGGCCCTTTTCCTAGATAGAGATGGAATTCTCAATGAAGATCATGGCTATGTTTATAAATATGATGATATCGAATGGAAGCAAGAATCCATTGATTTAATAAAATGGGCAAACTCTAAAGATTACTTAGTGTTTGTATTAACTAATCAATCTGGTATTTCAAAAGGTCTCTACACTGAAGATGACGTGATCAAGACGCATAAATCCATGAACGAATTCTTGCTTAAGCAAGGAGCTTTAATTACATCTTGGTATTATGGACCTTATTCTTATCAAAATGCTATAGAAGGTTATAAGTTCAAGTCATTAACTAGAAAGCCTGGAGCAGGCATGATGTTACAAGCTCTTTCTGATTATAATATAGATCTACTCTCTTCTGTTATGGTAGGAGATAAAACTTCAGACGGTCTTATATTATTAGGACCCAAATATTTTCACTTGGAAGGAAAATATGACCTTGAAGATGCTCCTGGACTCATTATTAAATCTTTGTCCGAACTTCATAATTTTATTAAATAACTTTTTTTATAATTGCAAGGTATGTTCGGCGCCTAGCACCTCTTTTCAAGAGCTACTTTGGTTTTTTTTTCTGTATTTTAGTATCTTCTCGTTATTCCACTTTTTATATCTTTCCTTCACAATAAGGCCTGACATTGCAAGGAGTACGACAACTGCTATAGCTTTTATATATTTTTTATTCATGAATAAATCATATAGCTTGAAATAACATAATGTCATCAATAAAGCCTCAAAAACACATGCACATTAGAACGAACGTATCAAACTCCTTTTTGATTTGGAGTAAGCTTCAAAAGCAAAAATGATATTGGGAAAGGGGGGCTAGGCGCCGAACATACAGGAGTTCTCTAGTCAGTTAATCCTTTGACTGGAAAGATTTTCCTTCTGGCTCAATAATATATACTATTTAGTTTTCGAACTCTAAGTCTCGATAAGATTGATATGAAAAATCTTATGTTTTTATTTATTTTCACCTTAATTCTGGGCGCGGGAGAAAATCCCGAGCTTCGATTTGGAGAGCTAAATGATAAAGTTGTTCAGTTTTATGAGCAACGTTTAAGGCAAAACCTTAAAGCTAAGAATGCACCAGAGTCTGAATATTATACTTTTTACATTAATGCAGCGGATAGCTTATTGGCCTTAGGTTATTACAAATATGCCAATAAGTATTTTAGAAAAGCTGCTTTTTTGAAGGATACTAAACTAGAAGCTTTTGTACGGGTTCTTGTCACCTATAAATTATTAGAAAATAAAGTAGATCATAAGAAATGGGTGTTGAAGACAAAGAGATATATAGAAAAAGAAAGCATTTCCAAATCTTCAAAGGCATATATTAATTTTTTAATAGAGAAATCTTATTTTATAAGAAGTTTAAGTGAAGTTAATTTGAGTTTTCCCACATTAAATGACGCTAAAATTTATTTTATAAATCATAAATTTACGAAAAGTTTCAATATATTAAAAAAAATTCAATATGACTATGCACCACTGTCTTTAAAAGTCTTTATGGATATGAACAATCTTTTACTAAAAAATAAAAAAAAGCTATTTTGTCAAAAGGAATTTAAACGCTTTCCAACTTCTCCATCCTATTCGATAAAAATCTGTGAATACTTGCTAAGACTCAAAGATGGAAAAGAAGTTAAATCTGAAGATTTTGATTGGATTAAAAATGAAATTGAAAAACACTACCCTGAAGAAATTCATTTAATTTCAGGACTTGAATATTTAAAACAAGGGGCGAAATGAGCCTCTTCAAAAATATATTCTTTTTGATCTTTCTCGTGAACATGATTGCCTGTGACGATAAAAATCGTGGTGGTGATAATAAAAGCTTGCCCTACAATAACGATGGCATTGGAGGGACATTTGCCGTAGGACAAAGAGAAAATAACATGATGAAAGGCTACGCAGATACTTTTTCACCTGAACCAACAAAATTCCCAAATAATCCCTGTCTAGATGCTTTTACAGGATCTAATGAAGCCCTAGAGAAGTTAAACTCATCTCTAACCAATGTTCAGGCGAAAGTAGACTGTCAAAAGAAATGCCCCAATGATTATTCGATACTAAAAAGAAAGGAAACTCCTTTTAATAGATTGGCATTTATAAATGCCGGTTGTAATTTTAGTCATGGTTTTGGTGGAGGAGTTTGTACTGGAATGGTAAAAACAATGCAATCTTTTCATCATTTAGCTTTTTGGGATGAAACCAAGAAAACAGTTTATACCAATTTACTATGTGGAAATAAAATTTCAGGAAAAATGTCTCGTGATTGTCTCAACATGTACCGAGAAAAAATAAAATCTCTGATACATAAAAAGCAAGCGGTAGATATCCCTGGTTTTTCAAACCTCTTTGAGTTTTCTAGCCACCCCGCAATTCAAGAAATTATGAAGCATGAGCTAGTGAAGTTGGAACGAGATGTTTGGAATGCTGGTAGCTATTCTCAACAAAAGATTACTCAAGATCTTAATAATAATAAAAAACCATTCCTCTATGTTAATAATAATCACGCTATTTGGGCCTGGAAAACCGAAGTGAAAAACGGACGTAACGTTATATGTATTCGCGATCCAAACGATGCCCCACCTGCAAAGGCCGAAGTTGCGGAATCTTCTTGTGATGATTATATGTATCAACAAGGAAGTGGCTGGAAAAGAATACATAGAGGGCGATATATAAAAGTAAATCCTGTAAAAAGTATTCGCTCTGATAACTTGAGACATCAAGCTTATCAAGCCTCAGTTAGAAATTATTGCGTTAGAAAATGTCAACAGAAACTGTCATCAAAGTAATGAGACTACGAAAGAAGTGTTGCTATAAAGCCTGGACTTATTATGGTTAAAGTTAATTCAGAGATGAGGTTGAAAATGATAGTTAGCATCTTTTAATTATAACAAACACTAGGGTGAAATCAAACTTAACTACCATTCTTAGTTTCTAGATTATTATTGAATCGGGCGCTGTTCTATCCCATCGAATTCACTGATCTTATTTTCGATTTCTAACAAAAATGATTGCTACAGGCAATGCCAAGATTTTCCTTATAACGGGAATTATACATACTATGGCAACAATCACTGTTACTGCTATTTAGATAACCCTACCGCCTCCAAAGGTAGCGAGGATAAAGAGTATTTTTCTACAGAAATGAATATGATTACAAATACAGATAAACTAGTGACCATTGGCTATGGAAGTCGGCACCGTTACACATTAGATCAAATCAATAAAAAAACAAATAAAAATTCAATAGCTGATTATCTTTCAAATGACAAAGAAAGTTTCTTTTTTAAAAATGGTCACTACTATAGAAAAAATTTATTGTACGATGACGATAGGGGTTCAGCTGTATCTGACTCAGTAATACCAAACGAAATATCCACATACTCAAATAAACTATTTAAACATACAGATAAAAAAGGTGAAGTCTATTACAGTCCATTTGAACATGATATAAGGGAATTGGATCGAGACGAAATAGAAAAATTTTATACAAAAATGTTTAAAGAAGCAGCAGATGATTTAAAAGCTGGAAAGAATGTTGTTTTATCTTTTAGCGGACACGGTGAAATAGACATGTCTGCCATGGGCTCAGGCATACAAAACTCAGGTCAAGGACTGGAAGGAAAAAACCATATCATAATAGCTAGAAGAATGGGTGAATTAATGAAAAAAGCAGGACTAGATAAACAAGGTCCTCCATTTATAAGAGTCGTAGGCCTCCATTGTAAAGCAGGCGCATACCACTCTTTAATAGAAGAATTTAGCAATACATGTGTGGCAAGTTTCTCAGACTATAGAAAAAATGTGCCTGCTCAATATAATATGGGTCCACGTTTTTTCAAATACATAGAAGATATGAAAACGAGAACAGGTACCACACCCTCTTTACAAGAAGCATGGAGTGCAAGTTACTTAGACAGTAACCATGCAGGTATAGGTAGTAAGCTAGGTGGTCAGATGTCATCCACACATTATATTCGAACAGTATTAAGTGGAGATAAAAACGGTACATTTGATAAAGAAAAAGATAATGCTGTAAACAAGAGATTTCAATCAAACCAAGGTCGATATGGAAAAGTAGCGACCCTTTTTAAGCCTAATAAATCAAATTTTGATATTTGTGATGAAATTAAAATTAATAACATAGCTTACTCAAGTAGTAGTTTAAGTGACATTGAGAAAGTATTAACAGCTAGCTCAAGAATCCCTAAGAACTATAGTGAATCCTTTAAGTATTACAAAGCTTATAAAGGAAAAGAAGACCTATTAAAAGAGAATGTTAAGATGACGAGAGTTGCGATGGACAAGCTTTGGGGAAATATAAAAGACATTGACACAAAAATAACTTTGAATCAATACATGAGAGCTTCTGATCAACAAAGAAAAAAACATCTTGAACAAAATCCTAGCCTACAAGACTTTATAAATAAATATCAAAAATTTATTGATAGTAAGAATAAGTATACACAGTATGTTCGGCGCCTAGCACCTCTTTCCCAATATAATTTTTCTTGAGAAGCTTACTCCAAATCAAAAAGGAGTTTGATATGTTCGATCTAATTAAGTTAAAAAAAGATTTTAGAAAAATT
>JABGXW010000065.1 GCA_018675575.1 Bacteriovoracaceae bacterium
GGTATTATAAGATTACAGTTTACAAATATAATCCTTGGACATTACGATATTGATAAACATAAGTTTTCAAAAATGACTGAAATAATTAAAGTGTAACCCATGTGGGTTGACTAAAATGTTACCTGTGTTGTTGACTGGTCAAAAATATAATTTATGAATATAATGAGGTTAAGATGAAATTAAAAAATGTAATGCTCACAATTATTTTACTAAGTTCTGTTAGTCTTTCTGCAGCAACTTTTGAAGAAGGCATCAAAGCGTATAATGAAAAGCAAGATGGAAAGGCTAAAAAGATATTTAAGTCAGTTCTAAGGGAAGATAATGATCATCATCTTGCTCGATTTAATTTAGCAAGTATTTATCTCTTTGAGAAAAAGTATCAGCTGGCCTTAAAACATTATTCAAAAGTGGCAAAATCTGATTCTAAGCTGAAATACCCGGCCCAATATTATATGGCAGAAGCCTATTTCTATTTAAACAAAGATAAGAAGGCTGTAGCCATTCTCATAAGTTTAAAAAATCGTAAGCTTACTAAAACATTAAAGAGAAATGTGAATGAACTCTTAATCGACTTAAAACCACAGGACGCTAAAACTAAATCTACTTATAAAGAAGAGAAATATTCTATATGGGGCGGGGCAGAATTGGCCTTAGGCTTTTCTGATAATTATAACCTTGAAAGTGAACTTTCAATAACTAAGGCAGGAGGGATTGAAACGGAAGGAGATTTCATTCTGGGGTTAGATATTTTTGCTACCGAAAGAGTTTCTATTTCTCCCAGTTTTAATTATTATTTTTCAAATGAACAAAAAACAGGGGGCTATACATCTTCAGGTAATATACTTCAGGTAAAGCTTAAAAACCGATATCGAAAAGATAGAACATTATTTATTACCGGAAATACAGAAAGTGTAAGCACTTATGACAGTCCTTATCTAAGTAAGGTTTCTGCACAGATTGGTCAGACGCATTTAGCTGATACTACCAGACTTACTTATCGATATAAATTTCAATCAACCTCAGAAGAAGCTGTAAGTGCTAATTATTTAGCAGGAACTGCTCATTATATTCTAGCCTCTTATTCAATATACGCAGGAGACTGGGAAACAAGATTGGGATTGTCTTATACAACTAAAAATTTAAACGATACCGCTACAACCATTTCTAGTTATTCAAGCTTTAGACCCGGCTTAGTGTTTAGCTATAAAAACTCCGATAATGGGAAGTTTGATATTAAATTTAGTCTCAATATCAAGAATTATAAAAAGAAAGAAACAGGAGAAAAAGAAAAAAGAAAAGATAGCTTTTTTAATGTGACTCTAGAAAAGAGCACAAAACTTGGAAAATATATTTCTCTTTTTGGTTCTTATTCTTATAGTAAAAATACTTCAAATTATAACACCGCCACTAATAATAATGAATATGATGTTAACTCACTTAAAGTAGGAGTTAATGTTGATTTCTGATAATCACTCTTTGGTGTATGAAGTTTATTCTAAGGAGCTGTACCGACATCTTTATTTCTTAACCGGAAATAAAGAGCTTTCAGAAGACCTTTTGCAAAACACATTTATTCGAGTTTTTCAAAAGCTCGATCAATTAAAAGATAGTCATAAACTGCGATCTTGGATTTATCAAATAGCGCGAAATCTCTATTTCGATCACTTAAAGTCGGGCTATGAATCTACCAAAGATATATTAGATGATGATGTCCCATCTTTGGATTCAAGCTCTAAGGCTCAAGCTGAGTCCGTTCATGACCTTAATTTCATCTTGAATCAACTATCCCCTGACGATAGAGAAATCATTCTATTGGTTGAAATGGAGGGGATGACGGTGTCGGAAGTGTCTGATATTACTAGAGATTCTTCCGCGGCCATCAAATCTCGTCTACTTCGCGCCAGAAAAAAAATTATTTCCATAAAAAATGAATCGTTTTAGCTCCCTCAATCGTCTACTTATCAGAAGGTAAAAAATGACTAATAAACAAGATGATAAATTTAATGAAAAAGACTTAACCTGCTTATTTAAGCAGGCCAAGTCTGAATTTCAAATGGATGCTAATCCATTTATAAAAACAAGAATCCTGGCTGAACTAAATTCAGCAAAACCTATATCGTTTTTGAGTTTTCTAAAAAAACCATGGGTTATATTTACAGAAGGAATTCTAGTAGCCTCTCTACTTTTTGTTATTATCTCAGTTAATAAAAGTTCCAACTTTCAGGCCATGGTGGGACAAGCCTATGCTATAAATGTCGAACTTGAAAAAATAACTGATCAATCTGTAACTCATATTAAAATTGATTTGCCTGAGAATGTGGAATTCTACTCAAAACGAAATGATTCAAATGTTTCAAAATTAAAGTCTTTAAAAATCTCCTTAAGTACCTTTGAAGCTTTTGATCGCATTCCCTTTGTCATCAAAGCAAAAGAAAATGGCCTTAAAACGATCAAAATCACTTTATTTAATAATAAAGAAGAAATAGTTAAGAATAAAATAATTAAAATGAAATTTACAACAGCAAAAGAAATATTCTTTTAATAAAAGGAGTTAAAGATGAAGCATTTAGTAATAGCATTCTTTTTAGTCATACCTTACACAGTATTCGGACAAGGTCGAGTCGGTGCTGCATCAGATGACGATATGGATAAATTTGATCGTGTGATGGAAAAGTCGCAAGATGATGATTCATCTGATGATTCTGTTGACTCGGATGATAGGAAAAGAAGAAGACGAGGTCGAGGAAAAGGTAGAGGAAAAGGTAGAGGGCGTGGTCGTCATAGAGGACATGAAATTGGAAAAGCTCATAGTGATGGCGATTCGAAACATGGAGGAAAGCATCTTCATGGTGATGACGATAAAGATGATGACGATTCAAGTGAAGATCATAAAAAAGAAAAAGAAGAAAGAAAGAGAAATAGAAAAGTTGAAAAAGAAGCAAGAAAAGATGAGCGAGAACTAGAAAGAGAAGAAAGAAAAGATGAAAAAGAACAAGAAAGAGAAGAAAGAAAGCGTGAACGTGAAGAAGAAAAAGAGCGAGAACGTGAAGCTGATGAAGCTGATGATGATTAATCAGTAAGAACATATTTTATGAAAAAAAGGCCCTGCTTTTGCAGGGCTTTTTTAATTTTTCACTGTGAGAATGTTACTTTGATGATTTTTTCAGTAGGTTTAAGATTTCTTCGATTTTTTCTGATGCACCTTGCTTTGATTTCGATTCAATAGCAGAAATGACACAATGATTGAGGTGACCTTCTAAGATTAATAGTTCTAAAGACTTAAGTGCACTCCGCGAGGCCTTGATCTGGGTTAAAACATCGACACAATACTTTTCATCATCGATCATTTTTTTTATACCACGTACCTGACCTTCAATTTTATTTACTCTCGATAACAGTGCTTTATGATTGGCACCTTTTAGATCTGTATTGCTCATTTAATACCTGTTTAAGTTAAATAAATAGGGTCAATAAGTATCTAAAATAATGCACTAAAGCAAGCTGAATAGGGGAATCGTGAATGAATGACATTTTAATAATGACATTTTAAATCTATATGGCATTATACCCCGTACGGGTATGTAAATTCTCATAATATCTATAAATATAAAGGTTAAAAATGAAAACGAAATTTAATGTCATAGGAATGAACTGCAATAGTTGTGTAAAAAAAATAGAAGAAGGATTTGCTAACTCAAATTTAAGTATTGCTATATCCCTTGAAAATAAAGAGGTCATTGTAGAAAGTATGGAAGACTTTTCTAATATGACAATTAAAAAAACAATAGAAGAACTAGGCTTTGCAGTGGAAGGAATGAAGAAGGTTTAAATATGGAAATATTGAATTTTAAAATAGGCGGAATGAGTTGTGCTAGTTGTGCTGCTACGATTGAAAAAGAGGTTCGTAAAATTGAGGGAGTTGAATCAAGTAGTGTCAATTATGCTGTCGAATCAGGAAATTTTGAAATTAATTCCAGCAATTTAAAAGATAAAATCAAGAAAAAAATTGTAAGCCTAGGTTATACAGCAACTGAAAAACAAGAAACTCAAGTCGTAAAATCTGATGATAACTTTCATAAATTTATTATTTCCATAAGTTTGGCCTTAGCGATTTTTTCCTTGGCGATGTGGCCATTTCAAAATGTATTTACTCAGAAAGTAAACTGGTCGATCCAACTTGTCTTATGCCTACCTATTTGGCTTGGGTAGGTTTGAAATTTCAACGTTCATTAGTTGGTTTTTTAAAAACGGCAAGATCTAATATGAATACTCTGATAGGCCTAGGCACAAGTTCTGCATTTTTATACAGTGTTTTTATTACATTATTTCCAGAGACTTCAATAGAACTGGGATTAACAATGAAAGTCTATTTTGAAGCAGTGGGATTTATTATCTCTTTTGTTTATTTGGGGCAATTTTTTGAAGAAAAGGCAAAAAGAAAAACAACTGAGGCGATGAACTCTCTTTTTAAACTATCATCAAAGAATGCAACCATTTTGAAAGATGGTGATATGATCGAAATACCTATAGAAAATGTATCAATTCATAATATATTAAGAGTAAGGCCTGGAGAGAAATTTCCTGTTGATGGAATAATAACAAAGGGCAGCTCAGCTATTGATGAGGCCATGATTTCTGGGGAACCTATTCCCATAGTTAAGAGTGAAAATGATTTAGTTTTTGCGGGGACTGTTAATGGAGATAGTGTCATAGATTATAAAGCTACAAAAGTGGGAGCAGATACTTTTCTTTCTCAGATCATTACATTTGTCGAGCAAGCACAAGGATCAAAACCAGAAATTCAAAAATATGCTGACAAAATAAGCTCCTATTTTACACCTGCTGTTATAGTCGCGGCCTTGCTTACTTTTATAGTATGGTTTTATTTTGGTCCAGAACCGATTTGGGGCAATGCTATTTCCAATTTGATTGCTGTTCTTGTCATTGCTTGTCCTTGTGCACTTGGTTTAGCGACTCCGACAGCAGTTGTGGTTTCTACCGGAAGAGCATCATTAAAAGGATTATTGATTGGTGGAGGCGAGGTGATAGAAAAAGCAGTTGATGTTGATACAATCATCTTTGATAAAACAGGAACAATCACTGAAGGCAAACCATCAGTTATTGAATGCCTAATCAATGATAAAGAAGTTCTGAGGGAAGTTGCCGGAATTGAACAATTTTCAGAACATCCTTTATCTAAAGCTATCGTTAAATACGCATTAGAGGCCGGGCATGAGTTGAATGAACCAGATTCTTTTGAAGTCATTAAAGGCAAAGGTCTAAAGGCCGAAATTAATGGAAATGACTATATCATCGGTAACGAGAAACTATTAATTGAAAATGAAATATTACTTTCAGAAGCTCTTATTTCTAAGACTATTGGAAGCATTGTTTATGTTGCTAAAAATAACATACATATAGGAACAATAATGATTGGGGATAAGATTAAAGCTTCCTCTAAAGAAACAATCCAAGGATTTAAAGAAAAAGGAATCGCAACTTGGATGATTACTGGTGACAATGAGATTGTTGCAAAATCAGTGGCTGATGAATTAGGAATTGAGCATTTTGTGGCGAATGCACTTCCTTTAGAGAAATCTGATTACGTAGAAAAACTTCAAAAAGAAGGACGAATAGTCGCAATGGTTGGAGATGGAGTCAACGACGCTCCTGCATTGGCCAAAGCAAACCTTTCTTTGGCCATGGGTACAGGAACTGATGTGGCCATTAATGCTTCTGATGTCACCATCGTCAAAGGGGATCTTAGCAAAGCCTTAGATTTTTTAAACCTCTCTAAAGGGACTATGAAAATAATTAAGCAAAATTTATTTTTATCTGTCATTTATAATGTCCTTCTAATCCCTGTCGCCGCTGGAGTTCTCGTTCTTTTTGGTGGACCTATGATGCCTCCCGTCTTAGCAAGTGTGGCCATGGGGATGAGTAGTATCTCGGTTGTTTCAAATAGCCTGAGGATCAGAAAACTAATATGAAAAACAATATGATCAAATTTATTTTTATAATTTTCTTATTAAGTTCTTGCTTAAATTTTTCAGAGAAATCAGATCTAGAAGTTTCTGAAAATAATAGATTACAAAGAAACGAAATCATAGTGGGAGAGGTACTGTACTACCGACTTATTAATAAATATTTGATATCACTATGAGATTTTAATATTAAGAATTAATGTGATAATCATTCTCATGGCTGATCTTGAGAAAAAAACTATTGTTACATACCGATATTTCATTAGAGTCATGGCCGAATTAATCCTAGATCTATTCCTTTATTACACTTCTTCATATCCATTACTCTTAATCATCGGTGCTTTCAAACGAATCAAAAGAAGAATTAAATATTTATGGTTTCCAAAAGGTCCAGGAAGACCTCCTGTTCCTGAAAACATTGTGGATTTAATCTTGGATATGAAAAGATCAAATCTACTTTGGGGAGCACTAAGAGTTTCTCAAGAACTAAAACTTATGGGAATTAGTTTACATAAGAAAACGATCTCTAACATATTAAAAGAAAATGGTTTTTCGACACCACCGATGAAGCACCAACCGCCAACATGGGAAGCTCTACTTGCTGAGGGCAAAGAAATATGGGCCATGGATTTTTGTAATATTATTGATCTCAAGTTATTTCAAATTTATATCATCGGCATTATCAATATTCATTCTCGTGAAATTGTTTGGCAGGCCATAACAATTCATCCTGATCGAGAATGGATATTTTGACATAAAAACTTTAAGAATTGCCAAAGCATGTCCTTGGCAAAATGGTATAATGGAAAGATATTGGAAAACTCTTCAGATTGAATTAGTTGATCGACTACATATTCAAGATGAATCTTCCATTCGATATTTTTGTAATATTTATAAAAATTATTATAATGAGACAAGGCCTCATCAAGCTCTTTCTGGTACTACTCCATCGAAATCTAGCCAGCAAAAAACAATTTCATCCCATTTGTACTTACTCAAATATGAGAAGGTTAAGCATGCTCATGGTCTTTTCACTGAATTTAAACTTGTTGCTTAATTATTCGGTAGTACA
>JABGXW010000066.1 GCA_018675575.1 Bacteriovoracaceae bacterium
TTTTCCCATTTTGTTTTTCTGGATTTTTCTGAAATCTTTTTTTAATTTAATTAGATCGAACATATCAAACTCCTTTTTGATTTGGAGTAAGCTTCTCAAGAAAAATTATATTGGGAAAGAGGTGCTAGGCGCCGAACATACATAATATCAGAGGATTAAGTAATGTACGGGCGTCTAAAGAATTGACAGTGACTATAAATAGTACGAACTTAGAGAAGTATTCAAAGGAGACAATGCCAAGGGGGAGGCTCAATGGCGCAAGGACAGTTTACTTCTTGTTTTCATTCGTTTTGTATAACTTTTTTATCTTACAAAAATATTACCCAAAACCACCTTTTAATTCCCTGTTCAGGAAGAAACATATCTTCTAATCGAACTCCACGCATATAAAGTCTTTCTGTTTGAATTGCTGGTAATTCTATTTTTTCCATATCTGTTTTTAGATATCTTAGAATTTAAGACTAACTGGGACACAAAAATAATTAACACTTATAGATGGGTTATAACCATTTTTTCCTTTATACGGGAAAATAGAACGAGTTCTATTTGTATATTCATTAAGAACTCGATAGTTCCCGAGCTCAGCACATTTTTTCCAGCTAAATTGAGGATTCTCATCTTTACTGTCATGAATATCTAATGCTGGCCTAAGCCCTTGACCTGAAATATTGTGCATAAACTTAAAACCTGCGTGATAAGTATTCCAACCTGTCAATAATAAATCTTCGTCCCTAAGACCTGATTCCTCTGTGAATGCGATTATAATACCACTTTTGGAATATTCTTTGAAAATATTAACCATTTTATCATTCGTTTGATTTCTGACCTCATGAAACCCATTTCCAACAACCATCATGGCATTTTGGGTATTAAAGCCTGCCTCTAAAATGCCTTGGATTAGTACATTGGGTGAACCTATATCTGCATTTCCAATAAACTTCATATTTTGTGGTAACTTACCTTGCTCTTTCCCTTCCATGGCCTTTTCGATAGCGGATTGCTCCAAATCTGCACCAAAGTATTGAATTTCTTTTTCACCACTTAAAATTAGTCTTTGACGAGTTGCCTCACCATAACCAACAGCATGTTCAATAAAAACATTAAATTTATAATTAAAATCATTACAAAACTGATCAATCGCTTGGTTAATTTTTTGAAAAGAGCGAGCATTTGCATCCTGACTAGCCGCTACGTTTTCACCTCTAGCAACCCACATCTTTTGTTTATTTTTTTGTAATAGTTGTAAATGTTTTTCCATATAGGGATAGTAAGCATGGATGATTCCATAAGGACCAGGTCCTCTTAAAAACATCCTTTCACCTAATAGAGTAACTTCATTATTTTCATTTATCGCTCCTGCAAGTTTACATAGAGTTAACATAGAAGGTGTTAATTTTAATTCGTGAGCTAAAATATTCGAACCACATATTAACTCACGGTTCTTGTCAAGGTATCTCAATGCCAAGACAAATGGTAAAAATCTAAAACCGACTTCGACTTCATTCCATGTCGCAATCCATGTTTTACTTTTGCTTAAATTTAAATCAATTTTTAAAAAACTTTCTATTTTATTTAAATCTTCTTCTTTACTCAATGCATTCACAAAAGACGGAATTACATTTTGAGGTAAGTTAGGCGCTAAAGCATTACAGCTGTTAAGGAATTCTAAATCTGAAAAAAAATAAAGGTTACTTGATCCTTCTTTTTTATGTCTTAGGTAACCCCTGGAGAAGAGAAATCCAAACATATATTTTAATTGATTTAAATCTAACTTTTCTATTTTTGCAATGTCATTTAAATTGAACCAATTCTCATTTGAAACATAATTTTTCAAAGTACTATTCATCATACTTGAAATTAAATGTCTGATAACCCATAAATCAGGAGGGGCTGTCACTGAGGACGTTAATATTACTCTATTTAAAATTTCTAGGACTCTAATAACAGATTGGCATTCATTCCTCGAAATTTCTTGAATATCTTCTATCCTATCTCTGATAATTTTTATTAAATTTAGTATCACTTGACCATTTTTAAACAAGTGTGGAATATTTTGTAAAAATGATTCATAACCTCTTGGCTCAATGATTGGGAAACCCGATTTTCCAATTTCTGATCTTGAAGTAATAATAGTTAAGAATATATCTATCAGGCCTTGATTATCATTTCGTCCCATTTCTGATATATTTTCTAAATCAATATCAAATTTTTCTTTTAGTTTATTCTTGAGCATTATCCCTCCTGAAACTATTTAAGAGAATATCATACTTAGTATAACATCATATCAGAGTTCTTTGCTTCTTCTCCAAGGTATGCTCTTGTACGAAGGTAGCTTATCTTCGTCCCTCTCTATCGTTACACAAGCTAAGGATTTTGATCGGATAACCGAAAGGTGTATTAATGAAAGTTATTTTATTGATTTTTTCAATAATTTCAATGCAACAAGCCTTTGGGCTTGCATGCACAATTGATGCATTCGCTACCAAAAATTCACTTAGGCAAGTATCAAGTCTTGTAAAGGTAACTACAAATGTGGTTTCAGGTTCTGTGTGTGATGAGTTTGGAAAACTCAGAGATTATTCAAAAGATAAAAAGAAGTTTGAAAAATTGATGAATACACATATTTCTAATCAAACAAACAGAATTTGGAAAATTAAAGATCGTCATAAAATGGGTAGAAGTTTAAATCAATGCTCTCCTAAAAAAGAGACTAAAGCATTGGTTATAACTTTTGCAGGAACGGGAGCCTATAATCCTAGATCCCATATTTTAATGGCAGAATTAGTTCAATGTAAAAACTATCAATACATGCCGTATTCTTTAAAAAAGATGGCATACACAAAAATATTTAATGGTCTTAAGAAAAAAAATCAGCGTATACTAAGTGGTCTGGTGTAGATAAGGGCCCTATGAGTATATTTTTAAGAGATAATACTATGAATAAGCAAGCAAGATATTTTAAGTTTGCGAGTTTTGCATCTGAAGAAAGTGAACTAATTGCAAATCCTTCAAGTTTATCGCTAGAGAGTTTGCCTCAATTAGTCAAAGATATCAAAAGATCAAGTACAGGAAATCCGATTGGTATTACAGATGCTTACTCATGTACTAAAAAGTTTTTCTCAGAAGCAAAAGCATTAGGAATTAAGCCTAAACTAATTGTTATGGGTCATAGTAGTGGTGGACGATCAATGGTTAAATTTTTGGAATACTTAAAGAAAAAAGATTCAAGCATAAAAGCAGATCTTGCAATAAGCATTGATCCAGTTAAGGAAGCTCAACATGTTATGTCTGAAGTGTCTGGTAAAATAATGGATAATGTTAGCAGGGATATTTTAGACACTTTTACTCCTTTTGATATTAATAACAAAAAAATAAAAGTCAGTTCTAAAAAACAACCTAAGAGTTTATATAAAACCAGTAATACGAAAAGATGGGTTAGCTTTTATCAAAGAGATGATACAATAGGCCTTGGTGGAGATATTACCTTTGGAATCCACGGATCACCAATTCATAATGCAGATAAAAACTACTATGAAGATAACCTCGGTGATAAAGGTCATGGTGCCATTACTTACAAGTCAACTGTGCTGGATAAAATAAAAAATGAGGTATTAAATCTATTTAAATAACGTATGTTCCGCGACTAGCACCTCTTTTTAACCAAATAAACATCTGAGATACTTTAACTCCATAGCAAATGGTATCTAGTTACACGTTTCTGTAAATAAGGATCCCGTTGCTGATGATCCTCCTTGGTCACAAGTAACAGTCAAACCACTCGTTCCTAGGAAAATATCTACCCCTGTTGTTGGAAAGGTACTGACTACTTGTAGTAGTTTCGATTATATCATTTATTCATTTCTCCACTACAAGACTCATTAATATATCTTAAGCTCTATAGATTTGATACATCAACTACATAGACCGAGAAATAAAGCAGCCCTGTCTCAAGGGCGAGAGGCGCCAAGCTCATGGAATACCAAACGAGTCCCCCGACATAATAGGTTAGAAGTAAATAGTCCCATACTTATTTTCTTTATCGATACTAATTCATAATCTATAAGTCACTAAAATTACGGAATACCTTCTTCTGAATGTCGCCGCGAGTCGTATTTCATTGACTACCAGATCTGCTCATGGTTTAAATTTTTCATTATAAACATTAGCTACAGGATTTTTATGAAATTAAATCTTAGAATACTTATATTTTTGATTCTTTTATTAGGTGTTCATAAGGCCCATGGTTCTAATTGGTCATTTATAGTAATTAGTGACATTCACATTTATGCCTCTGGAGCTATTCCTAGTAAATTTAAAACAATGGTTAATTATATTGTTAACAAGAGGCCTGATATTGTTTTCATCACAGGTGATCATACAAGTGGAAATATTGGAGACCCATATTCATTAGATCACATTAATATGTGGTACGATCAACTAGATAAGGCCCTTGATCCTATTTATAAAGCTGGAATAATTGTAATACCTACTGTGGGTAATCATGACTTTTATGAAAAATATAATCAAATTGCTTATAAAAAATGGGCATTAAAAACTTTAAAAAAGTTTAATAATACACTAAAATTAGATCTTTCAAATCCTCTTTATTTTAATTTTCATTATAAAAAGCAAGAATTCTTTATAATGAAATTTTGGACTTTTCTATTTAGTAAAGAGCAAAGAAATTGGTTTGAATCCAAAACAAATAAAAAACCAGAGTCTTATAGGTTTGCCTTTGGACATGTTCCGCTTAAGTCCATAAGAGGGCGTACAACTCAGTCTTTTTATAAGAGTGTTTTAGAGTCCTTTACAAAAGGTAATGTTGAAATATATTTTTCTGGCCATGAACATATGCATTGGGATGAATTTTTGCCTTCGGCTAACTCTAGTCGAGAACTAAGACAATTAACAGTTGGGACAACAAGTGGTACTTATAATCATCCTATAAGGTCACAAGTCAGAGATGTTTATTGTGAGGGTAATCAAATTTGTCAATCACCAGCGACAAATAGACGCTTTTTAATAGAGTCTAGAAACGGAAAAGATGGCTATCAGGTTAATAGGCAAAATTTTGTGGAAGTAATTTTCAAAGATAGCTTAACTTACGAAATAAAATCTTACTCTATTGATAGCAGTTTAAACCTAATTGACTTCTATATTGATTAAGAGTAATTCTTTTATAAAAGGCATAAAAAGGTACGGCTTTACTTTTGGCAGAATACTACCTTCACTAGAGTTTAGATACTAGACATATAGAGACTAAAAATCGGGCTTTGTCTTTTTTAAGATTTCTTCAACAAATTCATCGCTGCTCATACCAATTCTTCTTTCGGGATCCTTGGCGACCCATTTTTCTATAAGCTCTTTTATTTTCTTAAGTTTACATTTTTTTATGAACAGACATCTCTTAATTGATTCTGGAATCTTTTTAATAACTTCACTTTCAAATGAACTTATTTCTTTTTTAAAATGACTTTGCATTAAATTTACAGGACTATCTGACTCTGGAAGTATGATATTGGATTCTTTAAGAGATTTAAGCATTTCTTTAGCGCAGGCGAGGTTAATATCATTTTGTCTATAACCAGCATGAATATATTTACCTAAAAATCCTGAATTAAAATTATCATCAATTGCACTATAGTAATAATTATCACTTGTTGTGCCATCACTTGAATGTAATAATGTATAGCTAATTTTTTCTATACTCTGAAAACATGGCATTAACCAAGATGAAGTATTTTTAGACTCTAATAACTTTCCTAAACTACTCATTCTACTAGGAATCTTCTTTTTAGCTATCTTATCAATAAGAGACTGAGCTTCCTTGTTATTTTTAAGGTCAAACTTGGAATAAATTTTTTCTAATATGCATTTATTGGAAAAATCGTTCTCACTTTCACACTTTGTAATAAAAGAAGATAAATCTAGTTTGGAGGATTCCTTAAGCTTTTTAGTGATTTCGTTAAGAGTATTTTTACAGACATCATCCTTTCTTTTTTGTACTAGTCCAGCGCCACCTAATTGACAAAAGTTTTCATCAGTCTCAGCAAGCTCTTTTGTGAATTCATCAATTAATCCTTTTTTTAAATCTTTTATACATTCAGTATTGTTAATAAGTCCTGTGAGATCTCCACAAGTTGATCTTGTCCAGGATGTAGAACCTGTTTCGTGAGTCGTTATTACTTGGTCCTCTGCTAAACAAAATTGACCATATGTATAAGTTAAATTATTTAAACATTTTGAAGCTTTCAAAAGACATCCATCTTCTTTAGCTAAAATGTTTTCAAGGTTGTGCCAAACTGGTTTAGTCTTCTTTACCCATGATCTATCTTTAAACTCTTTCCCTTTGAATAGATACCTTTTTATGTAGGCATATTTTTCAGGTGCCTTCTTTTCCAATACAAGGGGATGAAGAATATAATTCATACAAGATTCAGCGTAATCTTCTGCTGGACTTGAAGAAGCATAATTACTTACAAAATGAGCGTGATCACCATGAACCCAATGAGTCTGACCATCTCTTTTCGTTTTCTCTTTCCATAGGCTCAACTTGCCAAAAATAGAACCCCTTTTCTCACTAATTAAATTGTGATTTGAATCTATATATTTAAAGTCATGGTGATGACAAAGCTCGTGTATTAGAACTTCTTGAGGCCAAGAAGTAGAAGTATAACTATTAAAACCAGTAGGTTTGCCTTTTGCTCCAACATCATAAAACTTTAATTCAGGAACTGGTGAAGCAAATGCTGCTGTAGTGTTATCGTGATAAGTTCTTCTTAAACCATCTGCGAAACGCTCCACTTTTTTTAATTTCATGTTCTGTAGGTCTTTTGGGAGTTTATCTGCTGCAGCTTCAAGTTCTTGAATTTCAGCGGAACTCCAAATTTGATCCCCTTGTCCTTGGTTAATAGTCTGGTCAATACTTAAAAAATATCCTGTTTTTGCTTTGAAATTAAAAACCTGCATGGCCGCTTTATTGGACTTAAATAGTTTTGAAAAAGTGCAGAGTATAGTACCACAATCTTTAGCAGCATCCTTCCATCCTTTTGGAAGCTTGCTGCCGAGCATATTTCTAGCTATTTTAAATAAAGACTTTGGTCCCTTTAATTCATAACCTTTAATCTTAGCAGTTATAATTCTATCTTCACCATAAAATTTGTTAAAATCTTTAGTAACCTTCTCTAAAATAATTTCTTCGTCAGTGGGACAATCAATAATCTGGGATACGATATCTGTTATATTTATTTGTCCAAGATTAAAGTCTAATATATCAGTTTGGTTGCAATGAGAAGAATCAAGAACCCTTGAATGTGCTATGGAAGTTAGGAGGACAAGTGTTAGGAATGACAATTTCACTTTTTCTTCCTAACAATAGTCGCCTCAGGGGGCTGAACTAAGTCTTTAAGCTTGCAAGACCGATGCTTCTTGGCTGCGGACATATCTTGAATGGTAATACTTTTTAAGCTATAGTCACTTGTTAGCTCAAAGCGCTTATTAAGCTTTCTATTAAAGAAAAAAAAACGATTTAGGATAAAATCACCGCTAGAAGTTTGAATTAAACAATATCCTTTTTCTGATTGTTTAAGATACTTTTTACTTTCTGCATGCTTGTTAAAGTAAATCGTAAGCCCGACTAATTTCCCTTCTTTTGACTCCAGATCATAACTAAAGGCTTTAGACTCAAACGATTGAGGAAGATCTGAAACCTTATCTCCAATGCGTAAATTTTCTAGTGTCTTCAAATCAACATTATTGGCGTATGCAAAATCCACAAAAGTGAATAATAAAATAAGAATTATTCTCATAAAAAACATTTCGGATGTTTTCAATATAAATTTAATAAGAGCGAACTTACGATATCGTAATAAGAGATAATTAAAGGTTAAAACTAGACGGCAGTGCCAGAACATTGAGTTCGAATTTTAATGAAAAAGCTCATAAACGCGTTGGAGCCAACTGGTTTAAAGTTTCTAAAGCAGAAGATTTAATATAAAGCCTGATATTTTTGAAATTTTATCAGGTACTAACTTTATTAAAGGTGTGAGACGATTCGCTCTTTTATCAATCGCCATGATAGAGACATTAGGACTCGTTTGAACCTTAACTGCTAAATCCCATGCCGCTTTTCTGGAGGCGATTAGTATTCTCATCAGCTCATCTTCATAAACTTCATTTTCATAACTAGAAGAATTGACGTCAGGCTCCAAAATTATCATCGTATCCCAAAGCTCTGGTAATATTTCTCTGAACATTTCATTAGTAGCAAAATAATCGGCTTTGCAACTGTAGCAAGTGCTTATTTGTGGAGTTTTCCTATGGATGGCGACTGCTAGGTCGCGGTTTATGTGGGCATGCATGGAAAGTATGAGTGATTTAAACCCAGAGGCATTTTTGGTCTTTGAATAATTAAATGATTCCAACCAAGTATTGGGGATTAACCACTTTCTTCCTTTTTCATAATTTAATAATGAATAGCGATAAAGTTTAAAAAAATCTATCACGATAGATTCCATCCAGTTAGGGTTTCTATAAAATCCATAGCTATTAATTTTCTTTTCAATTTCATTTGTAATCATCACATATACAGTAGGGAAAATGTACATTGTGCTTTTTCTTTCTTGAAGACAATCTCTTATGTCTTCCATCATAAGCCTCGCACTTGAATAAGTATCAAATTCTTGCGTCTCCATAATCTCGACTAATTTTACAGAGGAACATCCAAATACCTTAGAATGAAGAAAGGTAAAAAAAAATATAAGCATAAAATATCTCATCAGAACTTCATAACACTTTAAGGATAAATAAAAATATAAATGAAAAAATTACGAAAAGTGAGAATGGCCTTAGTGATACGTAATTATCTTTGCTAACAATTCATACAAATTATAACTTATTTAAATCACGTGATATGGCAATAGTTGCAGAACATACGATTATTTTAAAGAGATGGAAGGAAGTCTATCTAACTGCGCGAAATAACGCGAGTCGTCAAGTCCTCAGCGTGTTTTGCTAAGGCCATATCTTAAATCTCCGAAAGGGACTTAATATTTAACTTCGGAGCAATAAATGACTTCAAGAAGATCAAATAAGGAAGAAGAAGAAGACCAGAATGATGGTGCTGTCTGGACCTCATACAGTGACATGTTCACCACAATTGCCATCATTTTTTTAGTAATGTTTGTCTTTGCTTTAATTAAAGCTGGAATTAGTTCTATGAAAGTTGCACAACAAAATATAGAACATAAAGAAATGCTAGAAGGGAATATTCCTGAAAAAATCGCTAAAGAAAACTTAATAAAGAAAAAAGAAATCGATAAATCTATTAGGGAAATGGATCAATATAATGAAATGATTTCTGAAAAAGTTAAAGAGCTTAATTCATTCTCAAAGAAAATGACAAAACATAAAAGAGTGATGGCCAATCTATTAAAAGATCAGGAAATAAAAGCTGTTGTCATGGAGAATATGAAAATTGTGATCAATGATAAAAAGAAAGTTATTCGAGAAGTTCAAAATGAGATAAAAGGTCTTAAAAAAAATATTGCTAAGAAAGAAGAGATAATTAAAAGGAAAAATAGAGAAAATAAAAAAATTACTATTGCAAAGATTAAAGTTGGAAATGAAATAAAAGAATTACAGGCTAACCTTTTCAAAACTGAGCAAGAATTGAAAGAAAGTAGGGAATTAGATATCGTCAAACAAGAAAAATCAGTTATTAAAGAAAAAGCTATTAAAAACCTTGAACAGAAAATTTTAAAGTTAGATAAAATAGTTAGTACAAGAAAAGAAACTATAAGGGAACTAGAGAGTACTCAAAAGATTAATAAGAAACAAATAAAACACCAAGACACTCTTATAAACGAAACATCAATAAAACTAACAAAGTCTGAAGAAGAATCTGGTAAATTAATTTATAAAACGAGTAACTTAGAAGCTCAAATCAAAGCAAAAAAAACTCATAATAATGCCTTAGAAAAGACAATTGAAAATATAGAGAAGGCTCTCTCTGGTCTAGAGTCAAAAGGATCAAAGCTTCAGAAACAAATCTCTAAATTAAATTCAAAAAATAAAAGCTTAGGTCAGAAACTCTCAGTTTCAAAGTCTGAGATGTCATCTTTAAAAAAAGACCTGCAGACAGCTAAAAGTAGTAATTCAGGGTTAAAACGAAATCTCACTTATGAAAAAGGTCATAGTCAAGATTTAGAAACCAAAGTTAAAGGATTAAAGGCAAGGGTATCAAGCTTAGGCAATGAATTAAAGACTTCAAAAGGAGAAGGTGTAGGTAAATCAAAAGAGATAGGCAAGCTTAAAGGAATATTAGGAAGGTCTGGCAATGCTAATAAGAACCTTCAGTCAACTATAGACGGACTGAAGGGAGAATTAAAAGGCTCTGATAAAAATAATAAGAAACTAAAAGGTAAGCTCGCCGGCATTGGCGAAGAGCTTAGAAAAAAGGAAGGAATACTCAAAGCTACACGAGTGGAAAAGGAAGTTGTTAGCGGGAATTTAGGGAAAATCAAAGGTGTTTTAAAAATAGTTCAAGATGATATTGGGAAATTAAAAGATAATGTCTCTAAAGAAAAAGAAGCAGCAAAAATGGCGAATACAAAGGTTTTGGAGTTACAAGAAAAAATTACAAAACTTGAAAAGAGCTTGTCAAAGTCTAATGGTAAATATTTGGCAATTAAAAATGAAAACCTTAAAAATTTAAAGAATTTAAAAAAACTTGAGTCTGGAATTGCACATGTAGGAAAAAAACTAAGGTCTACGATCGCAGAAAAGATTGCAAAGAAGTTAAAAATGAATAACCTAAATGTTGAAGTAAATAAAGAAACTGGAAGCATTATTCTAAGAATGGATGATACATTTCTTTTTAAAAGAAATGATTATCTCCTTAGTTCGAAAGCAAAAAGCTCCTTAAGAAAAATTATTCCAATCTATACGGAAGAATTATTTAAAGATCCTACTGTCAGAGAATATATCTCACAAGTACACGTCATTGGACACGCATCTCCCCGATATATGAAAGATTTTGTTTCTCCTGATGATACGAATAATTTTACAGCATATCAATTTAATATGGATTTAAGTACGAACAGGGCCAAAGAAATCGTAAAATACATTTTCAGTAAAGGTTTTGGAGACTTTCCTTATCGGCAAGAATTTCGAAGAAAAGTTTCCTCAGTTGGAAAAAGCTTTTCAAGTCCTGTGAGAGTAGGGAGAGGCCTGGCTTCTAAATCTAACGTAAAACCTTGTGGTCGATATGATTGCCGACTCTCTAGAAGGGTCGAAATCAGTTTTACATTAAACGAAAGTGCAAGTTTATATAAAAAATTAAAAAGTCTTCATGTGGCTAAATAAAGGATAAGTTATGTTAATTTTAGTATTTGATTTTTTCTCAAATTATCTGATTGAGTTTATGGCGTCACTTTTATTTCTGGGGCTAGTCTTCAGATTCTCATCGTACACATTGAGCTTGAAAAACTATAATTATTTCGCTTCATTTTCAAGTGAAGTTGAAAAAGCAATACTCGATTTGTCTAAAAATAATACAGCGATATCTGATGTTGACTTTTATTTAGATGATTTGCTAAACCATATTAAAGAAAAAATTCCTAGTAGATCAGTTAGAAATGGAACAAAAGAAACTAAATCAAAGAAGAAAGATCTTGGGGCGAAAAATGTCGTTTCATTAAGAGATTATGTACAGGGAGAGGGCAGTTTATTTAATTCAATAAAAAATGAAAGTGTCTCTTTTAAAAGTCATTTTCCCCCCAATTACTTTGACCTTGCAGATCGAATTCTAGAGAAAGATAAGCATTACAATTATATATTAAAATATCTTCCAATCGCACCAATTACTAGATTAATAAATGTTTTACCTGGCTTATTTGTAGTACTTGGAATCTTTGGAACGTTTATTGGAATTAGTATGGCATTACCTCAAATTGCCAAAATGGATTTTAATAATTTAGATGCAGCAGGAGCAGTTCTCACAAGCTTTGTTCTTGCCGTCACATACGCTATGAAAACCTCTATTGCAGGAATCTTATTCTCACTCATAATGACTTTGCTAAATACACTCGCTCCCATAAAGACTTTAAGGGATAAAACTGATAAAAAGATTGTCGTTTGCCTAGAGAGTATCTGGCTAGCAATTCATGAGGAAAAGTCCACTGAAGAAGAAATTAGAAATATTCTAAAAGATTTGTTGCAAGAAACTAAAAATCATAACAATGAAACCAAGAAATCAGCTTCTTAAGGGATTTAGGAAATGTCTATTGTAAGTTTAGTTAAAGGTTGCCCACTGTTTCATGAAATCTATGAAAATGAAATAAACATCATTCTAAAAGATTGCTTTGTCGCTACATTTGAAAAAGGAGATAAAATTATCAATCAAGGTGATGAAAGCACAGACATTTGTATTTTATTGTCTGGTAAAGCTGATATAACTATAAATAAGGATGAAATTGAAACCCATATCCTATCTATTGGTGAAGGTGATCTCTTTGGAGAATTAGTACTTATAAATGAAACGAAAAGAACTGCAAATATAGTTGCGACTAGACGTTGTGATGTACTGGTTATGAGTGATGTAGGCTTCTATTCCTTATTTAAAAAAAAACCAGAGGTGTTTGCACTAATGGTCTTAAATCTTGCAAGGTTAGTTACTAAGCGGCTTAAAAAATCAAATAAGATAATTGAATCAATAAAGCAAAAGCTTGAAAAAAATGCTGCTTGAGAGTATTCAAATTGTCAATATCACCAAACCCCTTACGAGATAGGCATTGCAAGAAGTTGTAGGGAGATAGATATAAACTTTGATACTCATCATAATAGAGCAACCGGGTGTTTCTGTGAAAATTTTAGATAAAAAAAGACCAAAAATAAATTTTGGTCTTTTTTTATAAGAAGTAAATTATTATTATAAGAAATTAGCGACAAGGTCCCCAGCTGAAACCAAGATATTTTTCTTCTTCTCTTTTAACTTCAATTGGAAGATTTTCAAGGGTAATTTGAGTGAGTTCGATATTAACTTTCTTGATTGAAAACGTTTCACATACAGGGTAGCTTTCTCTAACGTAGTCATCAAACCTTCCCATTCTTCCATAATCATATCTACCGAAGTCATCAAACCTTCCCATTCTTCCATAATCATATCTACCGAAGTCTCTATCATCTCTCCAGACAGTTCGAGTTATTTCTTTTTCAATAACTAAGATTTTAGCATCAAGAGGTCCCCTTCTTTCGTCTAATTGTTCAAGAAGTCTTCCTCTTACAGTTTTACATGATTCATTATACTTTCTGATTGATCTAAAATATTTTTTTCCAAATTTTCCCAGGGCCTCAAGACCGTTGAGCTTCATCTTTAGTTTTCTGGCAAGTAGTGAGCATTTGATGCTTTCTTTTTTTATATTTATATTTGTGTTGAATACATCTGACTTAATTGTTTCTGCCATTACAGTACTTGCAAAGACTAGAGCAATAATTGAAACGATTGCTTTCATGTTTTCTCCTCTTTTTTGTTGCTTAAAGGTAATTTTTTTTGATTTAATCCAATTTATAATGAATAGACAAGTAAAATTTCAAGAAAACCTTTTAAGATAATAATGCAAGTGATTGATTTAAGAAGTGATACTGAAACAAAAGTCCCTTGATATGTTAAAAGCAGTGAAAGATGCGTATCGCGATAATGTTGTGTTTAACCTGATCCAACTGTCAACGCTCTTAGTACATGTTATATTGTTTAATAGGTACGTGAGGTACTCGACTTGTAACGATTTTTACTTTTACATTTGATGAAAACTTCTTTTGTATTAAGGCCACGAGATCTGAGCGAGTTAATAATTTACCATAAGCATCATAGTGATGCTTATGGCGCCTTATTGCATTTTGAATATTTTTGGATTTGTTTATGAAAGGATATTCTTCGAGAGGCTTATTATTAATTGTAATAGTCAATTTAATTTTATCATGAGGCAAACAATACATAGAAAGGCCACCGAAATACCATCTATTTATATCTAGAAACTTATCTGCCGCAAAGTGGATAACTGGCCAGATTAGCTGAAAAATAAAAAAGAAAAGTATGATTCGTTTCTTTAGTATATTCATATTAATTAAAAGTCCACATTGGAATAATACTTATAAAAGGTAAAAGCATCAAAATATAAATGAGCATAAATACTCGATTAAATACTTTTTCTAATTCAGTATTAAAAAATAAATAAAAAGGTTGTAGAAATATTGCAGCAAAAGTAAATTCTCTTGAAATCAAAAATAATGTTATAAAAAAAATAATGAGCATCTCTTTTATGTAATTATGATCTTTTTTAAAAAACAGAATAATTGGAGCTATAATTTCAAATAAATAGATACTGTTTGAGATTAAATAAAAATAATAATTACCTGTTATATAGTTTCCACTCTTAATACTTAACATTTCTTTTTTTGATAGAATGTAACTAAAGACTGATGAGAAACGCTCATCACAAGAGATCAAATATGCTAAGTATTCACCTCTGAAGTATTGGCCATAAAGTAATTTCTTTATCCCAGTGTAAAAAAGTATGATTACAAATAATAGTTTTAAAGAGTTCGTCAAATAATTTGTTTCATTCTTTGAGTTTCTAAAATTGAATATACTAAAAAGAAATAGAAAATAGAGTTCTACATAATAATGATTTGGAGATGTTGGAAAGACAGATGAAAATTTAATAAGATATACTAAAAATGCGAGGATTGTACATTTATGGCCATTTTTTTTAAATACAGTAAAGAGAAAAGTTAAAATTAATGGGCAAAAAAAATCAATAATTGAATAGCGTCCTTGATTGTCTAAATACATCATCCAAGAACGAAAAGTTACATGAAATAAAAGAAAATTATTGAAATTATTTAATCTACTTGATTGATTGTCATTGCGTTCATCTGCTAGTGATAGATAATTATCAAAAAGAAAGGGAATACTCTTCGTATAATTCAAAAAAAAGTCTCCATACTATAACTAAATTTTTATGATAACAGAAAAATACAATATGGATGACCATTGTTGAGAAACTTTAGGATAAAATCCTCTTCTTAAATAGAAACAGATATTTTAATTCCCGTCATTTTGAACGTAATGGGATCGCCTAGGTACTACGCAAAACTCTATAGGTAAGTCATTACTACTCATTTATTAATCATAATAGGTTCTAGGGGGAAGATTTTAGTCTAAATACCAGTAACTTAAGTAAGGAGTCAATTCTAGTGATATAAACCTGCTCTATAAAGTTACTGATAAAAAGAAAATTTCAATTATTAGAGAATTTACAGTTAAAAGAGTAGCCGAGCGGAATGCTCCACTAGTGTTTATTTTCTAATGTTTCATTAAATTAAAAATATTGCTAGAATTAGATAATAAAAATGGATTCACTGAATCTATTTTTGTTATCATTATAATTTAAAATATTTAAGGAATAAAGTTGAGAGAAAAACAATGGATCATGATCATTGAAGATGAAGAAGAGTTGGCCAACTTAATAGGAGAAGAGCTTTTTGATGAAGGGTATGATCTCATATATTCTCCCACTGCAAAAGATGCAAAATTTAAATTAGATAATCAAGAGTTTGTATGCCTGTTGCTTGACATGAATCTTGCCCAAGGATCAGGTGAAGATATTATACGGCATCTTACACGTGGAAAAGATATATTAAATTATGCAACACCAATAATAGTTATAAGTGGAAGTTTAGACAATTCAAGGATTTTAAGCATTAAAGATAGGATACAGGGCGCAATTGTAAAGCCATTTACTATGGAGACCTTAGTGGCCAAAATCAAGTCTATTCTATAATCAATAAGTTTAGTGGACCTAAATTATTGAAAGAAAACCTCAGTTCGTATTACAGCAAAATTTGTCATTCCCCATTCATTTGTTCGCAAAAACTCTGCACCGATGCCAAGGGAACCATATAGCCAGGTCTTATACAGGACCTGCTTATAGGATAGTGATGCGTCGTATCCTGTATAGTAAAAGGTGGGCGTAAAAGAAGCATTCGCTCCAACTGAATATGAGATAGATTTTTTATTGGAGAGCTTTTGAGAAAGAATAAGAGAGTCTCTCAAAACAAAGAGGTCATCAGAATCACTCCAGCTAAGAATATTATTCTGTGACAAGATAACGCTATCAGAGATTTTCTTAGCAAAAAAAATTTGAGTTGATTCACTAAAATATTCTTGTTTAAAGTATATAAACTTTTGCTCTAAATGGAGATCGAACCATGAAAAGTTTAGGTCTTTAAAGATACGGTATTTGACAAAAGGATCTAGAGGAATGGCAAATCTAATGCCTACATTTAATTCGGAATTAAATAAGTCTGATAAATTTAAATAATTAACACTCGCTGCATAATCAGAGTCTTTAGTTGCTTGTACATTTGTAATTTGATTAGATCTTGATTCTAGAATATCATCCCTTTCTTTCTCAATTGTGATACTCAATCTATGACTTAATTTTGGGAGGTCAACTTTAATACTGATATCAAAATATGTTTTTAAGCTTTCACCTTCTTTTCTATAAAAATCTAAGTAGGCTGATATCCTGCCATCATTTTCAGTCTTAGAATATTTTTGATTAGAAAAAAATGAATCCATATTGTAGTTTAGATCTGTCCAAAAAATTGAAATAAACCTTTGAGTCTCATCGATATAAGATGAGACTTGAGATTTTTTATTTTGCGGTGACTCAGAGCTTACTATTTTTCTTTGTTTCTTTTTAGACGCTGCTTCTGAAGAAAACGCACTTGAGAATAAAATAATTAGTAGGACTAAACTTCTCATTAGAAATTAAACCCCACAGAAAAAAAGGTATGCCTTTTAAAATAATGTAAGTTGTTTATTTGATAAACAACTCTAAGCAACAAAGTATGACTTACTCTGTATATGGCGCCGGCCTCAAATAGTAAAAGTTCACTGTCTTCCTCGGACTCTCTACGATCTCCAAGCCATGGGGTTTCATGTAAGCTAGTTTTTGCGTAACCGATGGCCATCTCGATGAGCAGAGGAATCCAGGATTGAGTAGGCAGAAAAAGTCCTGTCTTTATTCCAATGGCACCTGCCCTTAAGTTTGAAGCTGTAGAGAAGAACTCCTCCGCGATCAATATTTTAGCAAAGGCATTAAAGTTATAATTTAATGTTTGAATTTTTTTTTCAGTGACAAAGCCAAATTCAAAAGAAAAGTATTTTGGATTGATAACATGGGGCGTATAAATTGCTAATGTCTTTTTTTTTAAAGTCATACTTTTCGGCGCTGCAGAGTAAGCTGCAGCAGAAAGAAGAATTGTTGAAACAAGATAAAGTTTTAAAAATAGTTTAAAATGAAACATAATGTATATTATAGAAAACAAAGAACTGTATTGAAATAAAATAATGGAATATAAAACATTTAGAAGACTTTTGAGCAGTTCCTTCCATTGTCTTTGGCCCTATACAATGCTTTATCTGCATCAACAATTACTTGCGTGGGGGTTTGCTCATCACTTTGGGGGGAAGCTATGCCGGTGCTTATAGTCACTTGAACTTTTTCTGTCTGAGGAACTAAACCTCGATTTTTAATATTTCTATCTTTACCTTCTGTAGCCCTAATAAAAAACTCTCGTTTTGCTAGGGTAACCCGAGCTTTTTCAATATCTTTTAAACTGTCATTTGCTCCTGAGCTTGAAAAAACAGCACAAAACTCTTCTCCTCCATAGCGATATACTTTATCACCGAGTTCTGTTTGCAAGGTGTCAGCAACCATTTGGAGAACTGTGTCACCCTCGGCGTGTCCATAATTGTCGTTAAACTTTTTAAAGTGGTCGATATCCATAATTGAAATAGAATAATTTCCAGTTAAAGACTCCAACTTTTCATCTAAGGCCCGCCTATTTGGAATATTAGTTAATTCATCTATATAAACTCTGCGCCAATACATTTTATAAATAGCATGAATTAAAATAATGGTAATAGATGTAAAGCAAATAACATTGCTTGGAAGCAATTGGTAAAACTTAGATTTTCCTAATAAACCGATATGAGCGGCAGTATAAAATGAAAATAGTGTGAAAATTAATCCACTAGTGAATAAGGCTATCTTTTGATCATTTCTAACAGTATTTAAAAATAAAAAAATCAAAAAAGTGAAGTATGAGATTTGGGGAACAGTTTGCGTCTTTGAACTAATGAATTGATAATCTACAATCGAAACAAAAGCCTTTGGGGAGACAACAAAGAGTAACACAAAGAAGACTAATGGTGATAATCCAAGTAAACTTCGCAGCAAGGAGCGATAATTAAAAAGTGGAAACTCTTTAACCATAAATAAGAATGAAAAACATAAAGGCAGGCTTAAGGCAAATATTTGTCGTGATCTAATCTTTCCAATTCCCATTCTGAGAAGTAGGTTTGGATCGGATAACGAATGATAGGCCAGTAAAAAGATTAGGCTTGAAAATAGAATTCTGGTTTGATTTAATCGTAATCCTAAAAAAGCTATACCTAAAAAAACAAGATAAGGTAAAAACTTAATAATATCAAAGTATCCCTTAGGAATAATCATTTCAAATTTAAGATTCGGAATAAGGTGTATCGCAAATGGCGTAATCGATATTATGAAGTAGATTAAATAGGTTTTAGTTTTTTCAGACAATTAGTTACCGATGCTTTGGGTCAAATACTTTCTTGTTATTCTAATATTATATAATAAAAAATAACTTGAAACTATCGATAATCTTTTTTCACCGACCATTGACATTTATATTAGCTATTCCATCTTATATATATGAAAGTAATTAGTTGCATATTTATTCTTTGTTTTGTTTCATCTATCAAGATCTTTGGGAAGACGGGGGAAAGATGTGGCCTTAAAAACGGTCTAAATAAGCTTTGTTCTCAGCATCAAGATATGAACAATGTCTCAGACGTCAATTACATTAATTTTTCACAATCAAGAGAATTGGTCGATGACAACTATATTGAAAATATTAGACATCAACTTGTTATTTTATATTTTAAGCAAAGTCTCTTTCAAGACTCTATGCCAGCCAGGGGACCACCTTCCTTTTATCTTTAGTAGCTAATAAAAAAACCATTAAGGAGTAATTATGAAATCAAAATTTTTAATTTTGTCTGTGGTGGCCTCTACTATATTGGGACATCATAGGACCTATGCAATAGATAATAATACTAAAGAACAAAAAGAGGAAAGAGTTATTACACGTGAAAATGTAGACTTTTTTCCCGTTAAATTTTCAGAAGTTGGAGGCAAGGGAACCTTTGCATATGAGGGGAAGTATTTAGTCAAACTTTCAAAAAGTATCTCAATAGATTTAAAAAGTTTAAATATAGACAATAAAAAGAAAGGAATTCTCAATCTTGAGTTAAAGCTTTCTGATAAAAAATCTAAAGACTTTAATAAACTTACTAAAAGATATCTAAATTATAGACTTGCCATGGTTTATAAAGGAAAAGTTCTAATGGCGCCACAAATAAAAGAAACAATCAATGGTCTTGCAATAAAGATTACTTTAAAGCATGAGAATAAATTTGATCATTTCACCAATAGTCTAGAGCTAAATTAATCTAGAACTATCTTCAAAGGTCCCTGAATAGGGGCCTTTGTCTTATCTTTCGTCGCCTTGGAAAAGATATTCACCCTTCGTTAGAGTTTCGGATGTTGAAGGATAACCATCTAAATATAGGCCTTTGAGAAAACAGTCAGTATATTAATTATAGCTAGTTATAGATGAAATGAATTTTATTGGCAGAAATTATTTTCGGTAATGAAAGACTAATATATGCAAAAACTAAATTTAGATTTAATTATTTAAATGTAATCAAGGAAGTTAGAAATAATTAGTATAGAAAAATCATATGATAAAGCAAATATATATATAATCTGGTCATTCGAAGCAAGACTATCATAAATATTACAGCTACTTAGTTGTTAGTTATAAATCTCTTATATTTTAGAACTTCTTACTTTCACTTTGAAACTAATCAAGATTATGGAAAATAAACCGATATTAACTTAAGAAATATTCGAATTTACTTATTAACAAGTGTCGTTATATGGGATTTGATTACGATAAAATCAAAAAAAACTCTGGTGAAGGAAATCAATGGGCGTCGTATTCCGATCTTTTCATGGTTCTCTCCTTCATTTTTCTTTTACTTTATGTGATTGCCAGCCTGCGCTCAGGTACTTTTAGTGTTCAAAAGTCAGTTCAATTTAAAATTCTAAAACAGGAAGCAGAAGATCTTAAAGAACAGATTAAGGTCTATAACGCATTGAAGGATGATTATATCGAAAAACAAGCGAGCCAAAAAGAGCAAAAAGTATATGAAAGGCTTATGGGTAAATTAGATTTACTTCAAGAAGAAAGAAAAGAAGAGGCAACGGAGTTGAGAAGAAGAGCTGCTGAAAATGAGCATAAAGAAGAAGCTCTTAATGAGTATCAAAGAATTGTCAGGAATATCATAAACACAAATATGTTAGCAAATTCTCGAATTAAAAAAAGAGATAAGACTATTAAGAAAAATGAAAAAACAATTGTTGAGAAAAAGAAAGAAATCAAGCAGAACTTAAGAACAATTGCCAGCCAGAATCAAGAGATTGAGGATCAATCTCAAACCATTGTTAAAAAACAAAAAATCATTGAGTTAAAGAAGGTATTATTAATTAAAAAACAAAATGAGATAAAAGTATTAGAAGAAGATATTACAATTAAAAAGAAAATAATTAAGAGAAATGTTAAAAAGATTTCTTCAATTGACGGTGAACTTAAAAGAAAAATTAGAAAACTCAAAAAGACACAGAGAGAGGGAAAGCTATCTAAGAAAAGACTTAAGAAAGATATTGCATGGCTGAAACTCGTGTCCAAGAAAA
>JABGXW010000067.1 GCA_018675575.1 Bacteriovoracaceae bacterium
AGAAAGCCATTGTCCCAATTTTATGTAAACTGGTCCCAGTGAAATAAAAGTTTCAAGTTATCCTGATTGGGACCCTCAATCTATTTTAAAGCGTGGAAAAGATATCCTTGAGTTTATTTTTTCAAGGTACAATATTGATATCTCTGAATGGGAATTAGATACTGTGAAAAATAGCTCAAGAGACCTAGATACATTTGATATTCTGGGATTAGAGTTTATGAGAAAATAATTTAAGCAGCCTTTTTAAGTCCACTTTCCCATATCTCTTTAACTTCATCATTAAGTCTTTGAGGCATTACTTTTTCAACGTGTCCACCGAAAGAAGATATTAGGCGTGATAACTCTGAACTTAAAGCACAAGTTATTTCTATTTTAAAAGACTTGTCTGTAATGGGGCTTACCTTCTGGCTAGGGTGAATAACTCTCTCTCTGAAGTAAGTTGCCATGTAATCATCACATATGATTTCAATATTTTCAGAATCTTCACTTATACCTCCCCATCCACCAATAAGATTGCCAAGGTTAAGCTTTTCTTCAAAGTTATTTGGTGTAAAAGATTTTGTTGAGTGACGTACGTCTTTTAGACGAGTCATTCTCAGCTTTTTGAGAACCTTATCTTCTTGATCCTCTGCGATTATATAAGGTATTCCGGATGTTAATATGAATACATATGGTGCGAACTTCCTTCTTCTGCTGTTGTATTCTTCATCCTTATATGGAGACTCATTTGTACATGTAATAATCTTGTTTTCACGAATTGCTTGCATTATCTTTTCAAAGTCTTTGATATTGGAGTTTGAGGGCTTTCCACCCGTACTATAGTCAAAGTAATATCTGTTTTTTGAACTTCTTAGCTCTTCCTCAACCTTAGGTTCCAAATTAGAGAATATAGCTGTTTCAGCTTCAGTAGAAAAATTCTTAAAATAGTCATGTGAAGTAAATTTTAAATTGTTTAAAGCAATTAATAGAACCTGAAGTGTGTTCTCATTCAAATGAAGTTCATATTTTAATTCATAGTCTTTAGCAGGATAAAACTTTTCAGGTCTAGACTCAGTAGATGATAGTCCGTGGGTATCAGTAAGGTCAGTTAGATCCCTTCTTATCGTTCTAAGGTCAACGACTACACCTTCCATTTTAAGAGCATTTTCTATGTCCATGGCCGATAGGGCTGCTTCCTCATCTCTACCTTTTAAAACTTGAAATATGAGGTCCTGCCGTCTGTTTTTACTTATTTTCTTCATATTATTAATACCTTACATGTATTCGTTTGTGACACCGTCTGTCACAAGTATCGGTCATAATATAGAAGAACTTGAGTAAAGAGGTCTATATGTTTAACGGTTATGCAAAAAATCAATTATTAGGAGTTTGCCATAAAATCCTTCTGCTTAAAGAAGGAAAGATTGAAAACAGCTTTTGTGAAGTTGTTGGCTATGTACTTGGGCCAGAGAGGCGGGCTAATGTTATGTGCAAGCTCTTTGAAGATCTGGTTCGATTAAAAAATGAAGAAGATACCCATTATCATATTTTTCTAGGTAAGGATTCAGATGTCTCGGATATGATTCGAGCATTAAAAGATTCTAGTTGGTTTGATCTTATTCAAGATCCAGATTCTAGTAAACGTGAAGTTGCTAAGAAAATTCAAGAAGCTTTTTATGAGAAAAGCTCATCTCCTAATATTAAATCGAAGGAATTTTCTGAGTACTTTATCAGTGAGGATGACTTTGCAAGTGTAATTGATTCATTTATTGATCTCTCAATATATAACGGATTTGGAATTAGAGAACTAATTATTGAAGAAGTTTCTGAGCTAATTAAAACAGTTGATTATAAGAAGTACCAATATCCAGTGCAGTTTCTAAAATTATCAGAAGTCTTTGAGCTTACTGATATTCAGAAAAAGTTATTGTTCTTTTATTACTTACTTGAAAGTGTTTCAAAATTTGAGTCTTTTGTTAAGTACACATCTCTTGACTTTACTGAGCGGAAAAATGCTTCAAGTGCATTTGCCAAAATCTTGGATGTTTCACAGTCAAAAATAAAAAGAGAGCTGAGATCTAGCTCTAAGCTTTCACAGGCGATGTTATTGGAAATCGATGAAAAGGATATTGATCTATCGGATCATATTTGTGATTTTCTTCAAAATGATGATGAAGATAGCGACATATTTAGTTTTTTCTTTGAAAAGTCAGAAGTAGAGACTTCTCTTGATGTTAAAAACCATAGTCTAAAAAAGGAAGAGGTAGATGCATTCAAGTACTTACTTAAATGCGACAGGGGATCAAATTACCTGCTTCATGGGGCTCCAGGTACAGGAAAGACTGAATTTACAAAGAGTATTGGTAAAAAGCTAGGAGTAGACGTTTATAAAATTAAAACTCATGATTCTGACTCAAGCGATATGTTAAAAGAAAAACGTTCGGCCCTAATGGCAGCAAAGAGTATGCTCACAAAAAATGCAATCTTAGTTATTGATGAGGCTGAGGAGATCCTTGGTTCCGGCTCAAATATCTTTTATAAAGATAAAAGTGATCATAAGGCATGGTTAAATACATATATGGAAGAGCATGCAATTAATATTGTGTGGATCACAAATGATATGACAATGCACCCATCAACTAAGAGAAGGTTTGACCTTGCTATTTGTTTTGAATCATTTACTCGGAAGCAGAGGGTTTCAGCACTAAAGAGTATTCAATCTGGTGCTGAACTAGAGTTATTTAATGATGAAGAGCTAGAGGTAATTGCAAAAGATTATTCACTAGATCCAGGTGCTTTAAATTTAGCCTTCCAGAAAATGGGTGCCCTTTCGGACGAAAGAGTAAATAAGAAGAATATTATCTACACACTACTTAATTCACAGATGAAGCTTTTAAAGGGAAGAGAAGTGACAGAAAAGCCATTAGAGAAATTTTATGATCCGAACTTTGTAAATACGTCGATTGATGAAACTGAAATTATTTCGACCATTAAGCGTTTCTATGATGGAGGAGAGTCTATTAGAAACCTATGTGTTCTTTTTCAGGGAATCCCTGGAACGGGTAAAACTGAATACGCTAAATATATTTCTGAGTCGCTTGAAAAAAACATGAACGTGAAAAGAGCAAGTGATATTTTGTCTCCAATGTGGGGAGGAACAGAAAAACAAATAGCAGATATGTTTAAATCAGCAGAAAGAGATGGTGACATCCTATTCTTAGACGAATGTGACAGCCTTTTTAAGCCTAGAGGAAATGCTGAGTACTCATGGATGGTAAGTGAAACAAATGAGCTCTTGACGCAAATGGAGCGTTTTCAGGGGGGGCTTATATGTGCAACTAACTTTGTTGAAAATATAGATAGAGCAGCTATGAGAAGATTTCATTTAAAAATAAAATTTGAAGATTTGTTATCAAAGACATTGCCAAAAGTATTTGAGACGTTCTTTGGTAAATTTAATAATGGCGAGATGTCTAAAGGTGATTTGAAGTTATTAAAG
>JABGXW010000068.1 GCA_018675575.1 Bacteriovoracaceae bacterium
AATAAGACAACAGCCGAATCCGAAGTATGTTTATCAACTCTGAAGTCAGAGACAATTTATGATATTGCCTCTGGAACATTATGTGACCCTACCGTACCTGATGCAATTTCCTGTGTTGCTGAAGGCAAGATATGGAACTGCAACATTAATTTTTGTCTTCCTAAATCTTATAATGACAAGCTAACAACGTCTACTGTTCTCTGTTATGAAAAGCCCGTTCAATCTGAGACTGATATGTGCATGGAGCAAGTAAAATCTGATACGATTTCAGACATCGCAGGAGGAGCTCTATGTGAGAAAAACACTCCTCAATCCTTAGACTGTACTAATTCAGGAAACATTTGGAATTGCTTAATTAATTATTGCTTAACCCCAGAGTACAACGCTTCATTAACAAATAATATTATTGATTGTTATAAAAAACCAACTTCTACAGAAAGAGATCAATGTATAGCAGATTTAAAAGATCAAACAATAGAAGATATTGCAGGAGGAGCTCTTTGCGATAAAACATCTCGAGAAGCAACTCAATGTGAAGCAAAACCGGGATATGTCTATAATTGTGAAGTTAAGTTTTGTCTTCCAAAGGATTACAATGATAACCTAGCCCAAAATGCAAAAATTTGTTTTGATAAACCCACAGATGAAGAAAAACAAAAATGTATGACTGACCTTAAAAAAGTAACTGCTTTAGAAATAGCATCTGGAAAACTATGTGATGCAACGGTACCTGAAGCAATTGCATGCGCAGCTGAAGATAAAATCTGGAATTGCAATGTTAATTTTTGTTTAGATAAACAATACAACGATGACCTCTCTCAAAATGCAGCTCTATGCTATGAGAAGAATATAGAGTCAGAGATAGACAAATGTATGACAGATTTAAAACTTACAATCGTTGCCGATATCGCAGGAGGTGGTCAATGCGACCCACAGGTAAAAGAAGCAATTGATTGTAAGGCCGAAGACAAAATTTGGAACTGCACTGTTGATCTCTGTATCGACAAAGTCTTTAATCAAAAAATAATTGATGGGTCTGTTAATTGCTATAAATTAGAAAATAGAGATTTAATAGATAAATGCATGGTTGATCTAAAATCAACATTAGTTGCTGAAGTCGCTTCTGGTGCCCTATGTGATCCAGATACTCCTGATGCCGTTGCTTGTTTTGAAGAAGGGAAGATTTATAATTGCCAAGTAAAGTTATGCCTACCTAAAGACTATAATGAGGCGCTTACACAAAAGATCGTCGCCTGTTATCAAAAACCAACCAAGCCAGAAACAGATACATGTATCGCAGAAGTTAAGTCAGATACAGTTACTGACTTGGCCAAAGGAGCTCTTTGCGACATGAATCTTCCTGAAGCAAAAGAATGCAAAGAATCCGGTAAAGTCTGGAATTGTAATGTTAATTTTTGTCTGAGTAAAAAATATAATGACCAATTAGCAGAAAAAGCAGTCAGCTGTTACGAAATGGAAATGGAAGCAGAAATAGACTCCTGCATGAATAAACTTAAAGATGAAACTATAACTGATATCGCCTCTGGTTCTTTATGTGATATGAGCTCTAATACTTCAAAAGAATGTACGGCGGAGGGAAATGTTTATAATTGTAATATAAATTACTGTCTTTCTCCTGAGTACAATGAAAAACTTACTGATAAAGTAGTCGCATGTTACAAGGAAACTAATCAGCAAGCTGTAGATGGCTGTATGTCAAACGTAAAAGATGAAACGATTGCAGACCTTGCAGGAGGTGCAGGCTGTAATAAAAACACACCTGAAGCTATAAGCTGTGAGGAAAAAACAGGTAAAGTTTTTAATTGCGAAATTAATTACTGTGTTACAAATGAATATAATCAAAAATTGATTGATGGTACAAAAAACTGTTTGGCCATGTCTACAGCAGAAGAAGAAGTTTGTCTTGCAAAGTTAAAAGATAACACAGTAAAAGAAATTGCTTCAGGAGTATTATGCGAAAACACTTCAGAGGAAGCTAAAGAATGTGAAGCAGGAGGGATGGTTTTTAATTGTAATGTAAATTATTGCCTGACAAGTGAATATAATAACGCATTAGCGGGAAAAGCTGCAGTTTGCTATGACAAAGCTACAAAGCCTGAAGTTAATGCCTGTATGAAAAAATTAGAACATGATACTGCAGTTGAAATAGCAGGAGGAGCTCTTTGTAAAAATGAAAGTGAAGAAGCAAAACTATGTGAAGCTGAAGGCAAAGTTTATAATTGCACAGTTGAGTATTGTTTAACGAAAGATCAAAACAACCAATTAGCTGAAGAAGTAGCAAAATGCCAGACAATGCCAGACCAAGAGCAAAAAGAAAAATGTATGGCAGAACTAGAAGAAAAAGCTACTGAGTTTGTTGCTTCAGGAGGTCTTTGTGATCAAAATACTCCTGAGGCCAAATCATGCTCTGCTAAAGGTAAAGTCTATAATTGCAATATAGGCCTTTGTATTTCTCAAGCTGAAAATGAAGTTCTTACAGAGGAAGCACTCCGTTGTCAAAATATGCTCACCGATGAAGAGAAAGACAGCTGCATTAAAGAACTGAAACAAGTTGGGGCAGCATATTTAGCGACTAATTGTGATACAGAAGGCAATTCAGAAGCAAACCAATGTAAGGCAAGTGGAAAGATTTGGAATTGTCACGCTAATAAATGTTTAACAGAGAAAGAAAATGAAATGTTAACTAGAGCTATACTTCGCTGCGAAGGTAAAGAAAGTACAGAGGAAAAGAATGCATGCTATGAGGATATGAAAGAATTCGAAAAGCTTGCAGCCGATCAAGAAGGTGCAGTCAATATTAAAGACCTTCAATATAATCAAAAATCTAGCATGGGTACTGCTCAAGCTCTAACTATAGCAATTGGTTCTCTTATTGCTGCTGCTGTAGCTGGATGTATTTCCGCTGCTCTTTTTGCTGTAGCTGTTTTAATGACACCAAATCTTGAAGAACAAATCAAAGATGAAGCTAAAACCAAGATGGAACAACTTAAAAAGGAATATGCAGAACTTGAGGCCAAAAAAGGTAGAGAAGGCGTAAGTTATGAAATACAAGTAGAAGCTTTCAAGTTTTATTTAAAAGCATTAAATACAGCTGCAAGCATTGCAGACAAAGCAGGTGGAAATATGTCCGTTTTGATGGGATTATTTGGTGCTGCTATGGCAATGGGTGCTGTTGATATTGCCATCGGTATGTCCAGCTGTCCTGCATGTAATTGGCCACAAATCGCTTGTGGAGGAATAGTCATAGGTCTTGCAGGTATGGGGATGAATGCAACCTCAAAATATAAAGGGATTGCAGAAAACATGGCCAATGAATATAGAAACCGCGCCAAGATAATTCAGAACTTATTAGACCGATTTAAAAAGCTCTTTGGACCTGATGGCGGCCTAGATGATATCATTGCAAAAGCTGATGATTTGAAAGACCGTGTTGATAAGAAATCTAACACCACTGGGAACGCAGACTCTGATTCACTAGGATTCCAAAGTGGAGGGAAACTTGGAGGTTCATCTTCAACTTCTTTTTCAAATGATTCAAGTGGTCCTGGTATCGTAAGTAATGGCAATGGCCCTCTTAATGGAGATAAATCAGACCCTTCTGGTGGGGAAAGAACCTGCCTCGACAACAAAGGTAAAGTTGATCGCGATTGTAAATGTCAAAAATCTTCTTCATGTAAGCAATTTAAAATGCCTTTATTAAATTCTCAGGCCAATAATGTAAAAGAAGACTTAGATATTGATGGAGCTTTAAAGGAAGTAAATGACATCGCATCAGGAAAGATCACATCATCCTTTTTAGATAAGTCGGTTCTAAATAAAAGAAATTCTAAAATACGTAAGATTGGAACTCAGTTAGTTGAAAATGCAAATAAATTATTAATCAAAAATGGTAAGAGACCTATAGATATATCTGATGCAGCACTTGTAAAATATATTAATGCTCGTGTTACAAAAGCTGATCTCGCAAAAGGTGCTGCTGCATTTTCAAGTGGATACTTTGGCGTTTCACAAGATAAATTAAATAATAAAGATGGAATTGTTAATAAAACAATGAATAAATCAAAATCCATTCCACAAGTTGGTAATCTTCTCCCCCTAACTTCGATGAGGATCATACCAAAAGGTATAAGATTTGATAATGGAGAAGATGATCCTGCAGATGAAGTGCTTGCTATGAATTCACTTAAGAATACTCAAATGGAATATGACTATGAACATTCACAGATCATATCGAAGCCAGAAGTAAATATTTTTACAATTATTTCAAATAGATATTTAAATGTACGAAGAGAAAAAAGACTCAATACTAAATGAAAAAAGAGCAGAAGTAAATCTTTCTCTTATCACGGACTAAGGGTTAGGATGACCATCGACTCTTAATTGAAAAAGAAAGTATGGAGGAATACAAGATCCAATATTCTCTGATGTTCTGGCACAAATATAATCATCTCGGCAAGGTGATGACTCATTACATCCTCTTAAGGCCCCTGGGCGAACATTCCTAATAAGGCAATAATCAAAAGGCTTGTTTTTAGAGAGGCACTGGTTAAATCCATATAGAACGGCAATTGACCCGCAGACACCATTTTCACTCAGTTTAGTGCAGTCTCCTGAGCACATTCCTCCAGGAAAACCAACAGATGTATCTTCACATATTAAGTCATCTCGACATTTAACTTTTTTAACATTTAAAATACGATCTCTGTGAGGATCATGATCTCTAGTTATAACACCTACTTTACAGGGACTCCCTTCATTCATTACTTTTTCTTCGTAGCAAGTTCCAAGAACATCAGATTTATTCGTATCAAAGGGGTAACAGGTTAACCCTTTATTGCATGTCCACTTTGAAAAACTAATGTCTTTATTTAATGTGCAATGAGATCCATATTTGCCTTTTTCAAAGTCTGAGCGAACTGAAAAGGGCCTGTCCCCTAAGTCTTTTGCTTGCTTATAAAATTGCTGCATGTAATTTGCTCGTCTCATTTGATCATTGATAAAATGAGCGGACTTTGAATTATAAATACTATTTACTGAACTTGTTATTTTGTTATCCTTTCCCAAAAAGTGAAACCCCGCAACAGTTCTTCCTTGGTGACATCCAACACAACTTAAATCGTTAAGTCTTTTCATTAATGCATAAGGTGTCTTGAAAGATTTAAATTGATTTAGATTGAGTTTTTTAAAGACTGTTTTTTTAAAAATATGATTGAAAGGTTTATTAAACTCTCTTGATCTTCCGTGAAGAGCTACAGAAGTTGCTTTTTTGGCAAGATATTTTTTTGGAATGACAAGGATGCCATTATCAAGATTTTTTAGATTGTTTTTTTCAATTAGCCAACTTAGTAATTCTGACTTTAGTTTAGGATTTGAATTTATCAGATCAATATTTGGAGTATTCTCTAAATGGTCCAGAATAAAATGATCTTCTGTCTTTTTCTTGAAAACCCTTAGGAAGTACTCAGCATATCCCCCCATATCGGGCCTAATACTAGATGGCCATCTAACGACCTGCATATTCAATTCGACAGTTTTTAAATCTAGTTTTGACAAATGAATAGGTGATTTTTTGCTGATAAGAAACTTGATGAGCTTTTCGCCATTTAAATTTTTAATCTTATTCCAACCAGCAATCAAAGACTGGCATTTTTTATCATTCTTACTATTTGTATATACTAAGTTGAAGGTTAAGGGCATTCTTGATCGAGTTTTAGTTTGAATTACAAAGTAAGAGAGCCTATAAATAAACCTCGTTTCACCACAACCCGATGGGTAAAAGTCGGCCCTATCTAAGCGATTAATTATCCCAACGAGATCATAATTTGCATGTTTAGATTTAAACCAGTTCTTATTAAATAAACGATGTTTTTTACTCATCGTAACACTAATAAACTTATCATTTTTTTTGATTTTATCTAAGTCATCGCTAATAGAGTTCACAATCGTTTGATATGCTTTACTACTTTTATAAAGGTTTACATTTGAAACCTTTGAATGATTAAAAACATTAGAGAAGTGAAAACCTTGCTGATCTAATTGTTCAAGAGTGGCAGGAGCTTCAATGCTAAGCTCACGAGTTTCATGTGCAATAGCATAGTTAAAGCTTAATAAGAAAAATAAAAAAAAATGGATCATTTGGAAATCTTAACAATTACTTTGCTTAAATTGAATTATATTTTGGACCTTTCCCCCCCCAATAGAAATGGTCAAAATGGTCTCACCGCCTCCTCTACCACATTACTAATATTTAATAACTTGTTGAACTTCTTTCGCAAATCACATAAAGTTCTTACCAAATTTAAAAAAATGTACAAAATATCTCGCGTAAAGACTAAATTCAGGTGACTTACAATGATTAATCATTCTATTTAAATTTTTCATTTGTATACAAAATGATGTATATAATTGCCTATATTCATTCTCATTTGATTAGGTATCGGGTACTTAGAAGTATATTCTACAACCAAGGGTTTAAAGTGATAGAAGAAGAGAAGCAGGAAATAAAAAAGGGATTCAATCCCTTATATTTCCAAAGATCTAAAGACTCAGAAGCGACTCGAATAAAAAAAGAAGAAGATAGACTTATAAAAAGACATAGACCTCAACGTGTTAGAATCTGTAAAAGTGACTTCTTAGAACGGTTTACTCTAGTAGAGTGGCAATCAATTTTTATTTTTTGGATTCCGGTAATATGTTACCTTTTCTATCTTAGCTACAGAGACCACCACTTATCTGCTACCAGCTATGCCATGACATTTATATCGGGAGTTTTATTTTGGACTTTAGCAGAATACCTAATACATCGCTTTCCTTTTCATTTACATCCTAAATCAGACTGGGCAAAAAAGATCGTTTACACAGCACATGGCAATCACCATGACGATCCATTTGACCCTCTTCGAGGAGTAATGCCTATAGTTCCTGCCATATTTTATCTTGTTATACTCTATGGAGTTTTTTATGCGATTATTCCCATGAAATTTATACATGCTTTTTTTGCATCTTTCCTAATAGGTTATCTTCTTTATGATGGAATTCACTACTACACTCATCATGGAAAACCTAAGAATAAAGTTTTAAAGTACTTAAGAAGAATTCATCTTGTTCACCACGTCCACGATGACATAATGTTTGGAATTTCTTCTCCATTATGGGACATCATTTTTAAAACCTATTCTAAACCAGGATACAAAGCACCTAAAGAGTTTTAAGCTCTACATGGAAAGATCTTAAAAAAATCCTTGATATAATAAAGAAAGAACCGCAAATAATTATATGGCCCCAAGCTAAGTAAAGTAAAACCAATTAAAAATAGATATGCTAGTATGACATGTCTTTTTATTTTACTCTTTAAATAACTGCTTCCATCACCGTGCTCTTTAATGATCTCTGATAATTTTAGCGTTCATTATTATTTTATGAACCCAGAGGAGTTCCAAACTTCACTAAGACGTGCCAGAGTAACTTTAACTCTTGTAGAATTTCTGTTTGACTACCGAGGTCTTCCCAACTCTGAGGAGTAAGTTTAACAGACTCTGAAGCTTTACCAATTTCATAAGCTGTAAAATAATCATGGTCTGATATTCGCTTAGCTAATGAAGGCATGCCCGGTCCTCTAAAGTCAGTTGGAACATTGTTAATTGAGAGGACTGAGCCGGGATGGTAGAAAAGGTCAAAGTTATTTTCCTCTGATAATTTCTGAAGAAGGTTGCCAGTTTTTGTATTTTTGAAACAAGGATCAATGGCCAAGGCCTCAACATTCTCAGACAAGATAATATCACCATGGACTTGTGCCTCGATGTAATGGTTTAAGTTTTTAGCAATTATCAGGCCGCGGGGATCAGTAAAGTTAAAATATGAATCGTTATTAAACCAATTGACAAGTTTTTTGGGTGTTATTTCGTATTCTCCTAACGCAGAATCTCTCAAAAATATTTCCGTGAATAACTCTGACAATATATAATCAAATTCATCTAATGTTCCCTTTGCTTCAGGAAGAGAATTAGAATCCATATAGGTAAAAGTAGATCGTTTAGTAACTTCTGGCTTCAATAGAAAATAACAAGAACCAAATCGAGGTGCTGGGCCATCAGCGTGATTAAATATTTTTAAGGCACCATATTTAGGTCTCTCAGAGGCATGACATTTCTCAAAAGAATATGAGCCTCCAAATAGATCTTGTTCCCATAAGTCTCGTTCTCCACTCGGATGAGCAGAGACACTGCCATTTGACATGAATGTTTCAAATTGGCTTTTGTAACGCCCACTTTTAAGCAGGTTTTCAGTAACAGTTTCGTTATTTGGGTCAAGTCTATCTGGATGGAAGTGAAGTGCAACCTGAGCTTTATTCTTAATGTTCTCAATAGCATATTTGAACTCCAATTCTGAAATATCTGACATTGTCGAAATATGTTTGAGAGTTGAAAGCGACTTATCTTTGTGAGTTAAAGCTTGATTCCTAAAGTGTTCAAGAGCATCTAATTGAGGTTTGGTTATATTCATAAATATACTATAACAAATATGGGCCAGGAATAAAAATAATAAGATTATTTCAAAAAGGTGCGATACATTACTTATGAAAATAAAGATGATTCAATTTATTCACTTGATTACGAAATATGGATTTTTTATAATTGCCGGTTATTCATATGCTATGTTTCCCGATATGTTAAAGTCGTTTAAGCGATATGGAGTAAAAGCTAAAACGGTTGAAGCAAAAAAACTTACACTGTCTAAAAGAAATTGAGAATGTATCTGAAGTTACTAAATATTGTTCAAAGGTGGCTTGTTTTTAGTCCATATCAAAATATTACCCAAATTTAAAAACGATTACTTCATCACCAGGGGAACAACTTCTGCTTGCATGGCCATATGATTTATTTTAAATTTTTAACATTAATCAAAGTTTATCTAATTGATGAAAAGTTTCACTATAAATACATGTTTTGAAGTGCAGAATTAATATTCTCAAATGAAATATCAATATCTTTCGATAGCTTTTTACGACACCATCTAACCCCTCTTTTTGACAGAGAGTCTTTCCCTATATTGGCAGGACAAATTCGATAAGGATCAATAGAATCTTCTAAATATACATTAAGCTTTTTTAAAGCAAGGGCATTATACTTTTTTAATGAGTAATCAGATCTAGATCTCATTACCATGAGCTTTTTCAAGTAATCCTTAGGAAAGTTAACTAGAGTGTTAATCTCTACATATCCCAACTTATCATTGTTTGCGACTTCATTTGGTAGACTCGCTTTAAGATATTTTTCTAGCCCAGTAAATTCATTTATTTCTTTTTGTCCAGACTTCAACTTCCAAACTTTTGCCCAATCATTTTGATATGAAACTCTGTATTTTTAAATTGGTGGTACCTCGAGGTTTGTTTCTTTAGAAATAAATATGGGATACCAAAACTGGCCTTTTCCTGAACCTGATCCACTTCCTGATCCATTTCCTGATCCACTTCCCATTTCTGAACCATGACCATGATCATGGCCATTTGCATAGTCTGGGTAAGTTCCAAAAATGACAAGAATAGTAATGAAAGAAAAGAGATGAGATTTGAAAGTCATTATTTACCTTAATTATAAGTTTAATTTATTATTATTTTGCTATTACTAACATTTTTAAAAAAAGATAGTCAACGCAATGCTCTACTAAAAAGGCACCTATCGATTCATATATTGAAGATTAAAAGTAAGAGGTCGAATTCTTATTAAGAAATAAATAATTTAGAAGCTTTATGGCCTCCAGACACATCTAAAGGCGACATTATTAGGATGCCTTCCTGCAGAAATAAAGCCGTCATACCATGACCATGTCTCTAAGCTCATATGAAATCCAACATGAAGTCCATATATTCCTGAGTGCTGGCCAGCTAAACTAAATGCCCCACCTCTTGCAGCACCTCCTCCAGGTTGAATTAAGTCCTTCTGGTATCCGTAGTAGCGACCAACACCATTAGCTCCATTAAGTGATCCATCAAGGGGACTCCAAGAATCTGGAAACATTTGATCTGTGATATCAATATTTGTATCAAGATTATTAAATTCTGCTGCGTAATATCCTGATTGATGTGCTCGCGTAGTCCATGACACAAAATTAGGGACGTTATTTGGACGCCAGTCAACCCACTAATACAGGTTACCTGCGAGGTCCCAAATCTCTTCTCCATTACTAAAAATGAGCTTAGCAAGTTGATTTGTAGAGCTCGTCAGGCCTGATGGAACTGTATAGATATTAAAATTTGTGCCATTAAATCCTGATTGAATATCATTGCAAGAATAATTTTGATTAATATTTCCTTGTTTTATGCAGCCATTTCCTACTATTCCTGAAGTCCAATTTATAGCGACACTTTCTATATTCCTTGCCATCGTCATCCATTCTGGATTTGAAGTAAGCGCGTAGGTTCCGTCTGAATTTTGATCATTATCTTTATCAATTCTTAGAGTCTCAGAATTTAAGTCGTCGCACATACTCCAAGACTTCACCATTGAAGTTGTCCAAGGCTTTTTATTAAAATGACTAACCGGTTTATGCGTTGTGGTTAAGTTATCTACACTGGTCCATGTATTTGCGTTAAAACTCCAAGTAGTCTCATCCAATTCACTAATAGTTATTTGAGAGTCTCCATTATCATCTTGCCAGGCCTTGGCCTCATATTTCATAATGCAAAATTCTTCGACATTTAAACTGCCGTTAGCTGGAATGGCCACATAACCATTTGGGCATAT
>JABGXW010000008.1 GCA_018675575.1 Bacteriovoracaceae bacterium
AAAATTCAATTATTGGAAATTGTGCACTTTATGGTGCAACTTCTGGAGACTTACTCGTTTATGGTCGTGGAGGAGATAGATTTGCTGTTAGAAATTCTGGCGCCCATGCTATTATTGAAGGCGTTGGAATCCACGCATGTGAATATATGACAGATGGCAAGATCATTATTCTTGGAAAAACTTTAGGAAATATCGGAGCTGGCATGACCGGAGGAACTCTTTATTTAGCTGCCAGCGAAAAAGAAAAGATCAACAAAGACTACCTCGTTCATTCCCCTTTTCAAGCAGGTGATTTGGAATACATTCAAGAAAGATTAAATTATTATATTGATAAAACAGGCAGTAAAACAGCTATTGATATTTTAGAGTGCGTAGAAGACGGCGATTTCCCACTTATAAAGTTTGTTTCAAAAAACTTGAGCACACAATCCAATTAAAGGATTCTACTGGAAGATCATAAACTTGATGCCGACGGAATTTCCCATAAGCTTTAAGTCGTATTGCTGAGTACCATCCATGTAACCATGTTTTTGTTTATAATAACTAAAACGGTTTTCGTAGAAAACACCAAATCGTTCTTTCTTAGTATTGAATTCAATACGATTAGTCACTGTTCCACCAACTCCCTGGATTCCTGCTTTATCTAATGTATCTTCATAATTCCACAACTCACCCTCTTTCACGACAACTGTTAAGTTCTTGCCATAAGTTACACCTACGGCAAGACTAGGAATATAGACAAGACTCCCCGCTTTTCCATCTAAAAGTTTAAAGCGATGGCCATAACCTACCTCAAACATCATTTCTAAATGTGTGTTTTGGTTTCGAATAATACCAAGTTGCCCATCAGCAGGGTTCATTCCTCCATTACTGGATTCAAGCATACTCATTCCATCTACAGGAACTCCATCAACTTCTCCTCGAACATGTTTAACTTGTCCATCATTTTGTAAAAATTTTGGATGAAAAGCAGATAGAAAAAATTCGTTTCCATTTTTTTCAATACTCAGAGTAAAAGTATTTGTAGGCTCATCGATTACTTGAAAGGGATTATTCCCCTCTTCTTTCCAAGTCTCAGGATTAAAGAAGTGACGACTACTTCTTTCTTTCCATTCGTAATTATCAATATCGATATTATATCTTGATGAACGTATCTTCATGTCTGTTGAGAAATAAGTCGTAAAAGAATGGCTTGCATAAAATCGAACTTTCCATTTATCTTTTTTTACATTTTCTCCAAACTGAAAATTTCCCATAGTCTCGGGACAAAAGTTAGAAATAGTGCTAAAATTTCGGATTTGATGTAAAACAGAAGTAATATCTGAAACAAAGTCAACATCGACTTCTTTATTTTCCTTTTTAATTTCAGCAAGAGCTTTACAAAAGCCCTTATCATCAATAACAAGGTTCATACCGTGAATTGAGACTCTAGGGCCGGTACAAAATTGTTCAATTGCAACAATTTTATGTTCATCTGACTTTTGAATCTCTTGCGCAAAGACAGTTGATGATAGCAATGTCAAAATAAACAAAAACTTCATTTTATCTTATCGGATTTTTTTTTCATAAGTTGATTAAAATCATGAGATCTCATAAAATAATTAGCTGTACTTACTTACGTATCGCCAAAAGATCATATATAGCTATCAATAATTGTTCAATCTATTAGATTTTTGAGTCCTAAAGATTGTTTAACATTTTAATTTTAATTAGTTTAGTATCATTTTATCGGGGAGATTATTTTAGATATATTTTATTTTTTTTTGCTGAAATGATCTGTCCAATAATTTCAGAATCAACATGTCCAATTTTTCTTAAAGCATTTTTCAAGGTCTCGGCTTGGTCTTTTTGAATTGCAATTAAAAGACCTCCATTCGTTTGCGGATCATGAAGTGAATCAATATTGAAATTATTTAAATTTTCAATTTTTTTGAGATAAAGCTTTTTTAGTTTGGGTCCCAGGTGACTCTGTATTCCTTTATCAAGAATAGATTCAACACCTTTAAATAATTTTATTTTTGAATAATTTAATTCTACAGAGAATTTGTTTTGATTGAGCATTTCTAATAGATGTCCTACAAAACCGAATCCAGTTATATCAGTCATAGCAGAAATATTGTATTGATCTAACAAAGGTATAATATCTAAATTATCCTGTTGCAATGATTTCAAAAAACTAGAACACCATCTTCCTTCGCATTCACCTAACATTAAGGCACGTAATAATATTCCCGCTCCTAATCCCTTTGTTAGAATAAGCTGATCGCCTTGTTTAATTAGAAACTTTGTGTAATTTTTATCTGGAGAAATCCCATTTACAGAGATTGTAATATTGCTCTCCAAACCTTCACTACTATGTCCTTTAATTATTTTAACTTTATGTTTACTTAAAATTTCACAAATCCCAAACATCATTTGCTTTAATTCATATTGTTGAAGTTTTTCAGGTGCAATTTTAAGAGTAATGGAAAGGTTTACGTTTAAAGGCCTGGCGCCATTTGCTGCGAGATCAGACAATGCATGTAGAGTTGCGACCTTACCAAAGAGGTAAGGATCGTTTATGAAACTTCTAAAACCATCAATAGAAGTACTTATTTTGCCCTTATCAGTAGGAAACGAAGGAGCATCATCAAGTACTTCCGGTAAAACATCTTTATAAATGTCAAATAATGGAGAATGAATAATGCCAAATAATAGATCAGGAGAAACTTTGCTTCCACAACCTCCACAGGTATTGATTTCTGAAGCTTCTAAGTATTTGACTCCAGTCATGGATTTTGGCAATAAATGATAAAACGGTAGGCCAAAGTTTTCCATAAACTTTTTATCAATATATTTTTTTAATTTATAATAACGTTTTCCAGAATGAACAAATCTCCCCTTTGAATAAATAACATCATCAACCCCAGAGTGAATTAGCCCCAAAATAGACTTTTGTGGTTTATAAGGAATAAAAGATTTCTCTTCACCGATAACATGCCTAAGATTATGCTTTAAAATGGGACCTTGCCGGACTGCGTAGACTCCCGCCTTATTCAGCTTAAAGTTAGAAAATTGAATACAATCACCAGCAGCAAATAATGAAGGGCTGTTAATGACATTTAAAAAGTTATCTACTTTTATGAATCCTTCCGAACAAACAGACAGTCCTGATTCTTTAGGCCAGCTTGGTGCCATAGCATGCGTAGAAACAAAGAGAAAATCACAAGGATAAGTTTCATTATTATTAGAAGTCAGGGTATTATCTTTAAAAGAATTGATTTCTGTGTTTAAATAAATTTTTATTCCTGACTTTTGTAGTTTCTGTACAATTAATTCCTGGCTACGAACATGATGTCCCTTTAAGAGCTCTTTAGAGTTATGAAAGAGAGATAGATTACAATTTTTATTAAGGTCCTGTAATCTGGCTTGAATCATAAATGTCATTTCTATGCCAGCGGCCCCTCCGCCAATCATTGCCAGATGCAAAGTTTTATTGGACTTGGTAATTTCTTGTAAGATTATTTCAAATTTATAAATAAGTTTACTAATGGGTTTTAGAAAAACGACTCTCTTTTCATCTTTTTCTTTACTATAATCTAGAAATGACTCTAAAGGAATGATTCCAGTGTTGATAGAAGCATAATCATATGAAACTGAAGGCCTATTTTCTAACAATATTATTTTTTTTTCGGGATCTATTTTTGTTACTTTTGACTCAATAAAATCAACATGAGCAAGTGCGCAAATACGTCGTAAATCAAAATGAACCTCATCAAAGGTATACTCTCCCTTTATATAAAGAGGCAGCATACCAGAGTAAGGAGCATTTGCTTGATCTGAAATGAGAATCAGTTTCGCATTTTTTGGAGGATTCATGGCCCAAGATTTTATAACTTGAATGTTAGAATGTCCTCCTCCTATCAATATAATCTTGTAAAAACTCTTCGCATTCAATGAAGTTACCTTTAAATATACAAACTTGTTTTTTATGTCTTTTTTGTGAATAACTATAAAGTTTGTCATAATAAAAGATAAGCAATTTCTCTATCCAGACAAAATGTTTATTCTCGTTATGAAAATCTAAAAATGAAAGTTCCATATCTTTTTTGATTTCTTTATGGAGAAGACCACCAAGCTTTTTCGAAATCATTCCCAAAGAAGTAATCATCTTTTCTTTTAAGCTATCTATTTCTTCAACGTTATTGCAAATTAATTCATTAAGTATATATTCCTGATAGATATTTTGTACTCTATCTTCCATAAGTGATGTTACAACGACCTGTGGTGATTTGTTAATTTGTTCTAAAAGCTGTGTTGGAACAATACTTTTACCAACGAATCTACTTTCATGTTCAATGGCATATACAGATTGTTTTTTAAAAAGCTTTAATGCTAATTGGTTTTCAAAATATTGTTGTGAAGACTGTCTCGATTTATGGTAATTTCCAAAGGCCGATCCCCTATGTTTCGCATACCCTTCAAGATCTATTATATTCTTAAAACACATTTTTTTTAAAAGAAGGGACTTACCAGTTCCAGTATGTCCACTAATAACTACAAGGTTATATCTTTCTTCAAAAGTTTTAAGTAAGTGATTCCGTATAAACTTATATCCACCTTCGACTAAGCTAACTTGAACACCTAATTCTTGTATCCATTGTTGAGACATTTTTGAACGGAGTCCCCCGCGCCAACAATGAATATATTTATTATTTTCTGAATTTGTAGATAATGCTTTAATACATTTTTTGAGGTAAGTTTCTTTTAAAGGGTCTACTAATTCATGTCCTAAAGAAATGGCAGCCGCTTGGCCTTTATCTTTAAAGCAAGTTCCAACTAGTTTTCGATGCTCATTAATAAGAATAGGAATATTGACTGCTCCGGGTAAATGACCGAGAGTAAACTCATCTTCAGATCTCACATCTACAAATGTGAAATCAGGATTATGAATAAGTTCATTGATAAAGTTTGTCATCTAGCGCTAATATACGTCTAAAGGTGTTACTTTGCGAGTGTAAAGTCTTTAATAAGGCCTTTCTAAGGAGTTAGTATAGTCAATTATTTTTAAGAATACTTCAAATGCCTGACATCAATTTGGCCTATTAATAAAAATAGGGGCCGAAATCAAACGATCTCCATCGGGCTGTAGGACTCGTACAAAATAATAAGTATCCTTACTGGGATTAACTTTGAAACTCACATGATAATTATTTGATCCACTATTAGAACGTTCTACAACTTGACCTTTATAGCTTACAAGCTCGACAGTAATAACATGATCTTTAATATCGGTATCTAATACTTCAACATCAAGTTGTATTTGGCCTTTTTTAGTGATGGTTGATCCCATTAACCATTTTTTGTTAGCAATTAACTTAACAGAGGCATTAGAGTCATCAGTATAAAAAGTGGCCATGGATCTTAGTCCTTTCATGATAGATGAAGTAGTAAGATCAGTTGTCCAGACTCCTGTTCTTCTATGTCCTTGTCCCCAGTCTTTTTGATGATTGTCTTCACTTGATTGAGGTCCAAGATGCCATCCCTTATCTAAAGCGGGAATATAGCCAACAAATTCGTTATGGCTAGAATGACGTTCGTATCCGGTTCCTACACGGATCAACTGAATTTTCTTATCAGCAGCAGCGTTATATTTAAAATCATTCCATTGGTTTTGCGAAAGTGGTGGTTTAAACTTCTTCATTCCGGGATGATTAAATTGTCCTACAAAAATACCTTCGGTTTTAATAATTGCTTTATAAAGTCTACGAAGGCCTTTTAGAGGACTGATGACTTTTTCTGTTCCTATAAAGTTCATATGATTGTACCAGCCTTTCCATGATGGAGTACCACCCCATTCAAATCCATGAAGTGCAACGAAACGTCCGTCTAATGATTCAATAGCTGCAGCATTTTTCAAAACTTTCCATTTCTTTTTTGAGACCCAGAGTCGCTCAACATGATCAGTAACAGCAAAAAAATCGAGTCCATTATCCTTTGCCATTTTATAGGCCTCTTCGGGTGTGCCTTTACCATCAGATAGGCCTGTATGGGCATGAAGCAGTCCATAATAGGGCTTGAGATTATGTGTGTTTGGATAAGCTTTAAAAGCACTTTGAGAACTATAATCAATTTTTTGATTTGTTTTTTGATGTTGGTGAGAGTGGGCCGCATCTGCAGTTAGATTAACAATTGATAAAGAAAAAAAACATATTATTATTAAGCTGAGTCTGGCGGCCATAGATTCTCCAAGATGTTATACATTTGTGTCATTAGACAATATTAAACATGACTATTCAAAGACTATTACCTTGTGCGCGGAGAGTCAAGCCATAGATATCCCATAAATGCCATACTTTATATATGAACTGTCCACTTTGCCTTTCAGAAAACTTCGAAGATTTTGCTCAAACAAATCAACGAAACTATCTTAAATGTGAGCAATGTGAACTGATCTACTTGCATAATGATTTTTATCTCTCAATTAAGGCCGAAAAAAGAGAATATGATCTTCACCAAAACTCTCCTTTGGACCCGGGATATAGAAAGTTTTTATCAAGGCTAGTAAAACCTGTTCTTCCCCTATTAAATAAAAATGATCGGGGTTTAGACTTTGGTTGTGGCAATGGCCCAACGCTTTCAGTTTTATTTAAAGAGCAAGGTTACTCCATGAGTCTTTATGATCCATATTACTATCGAGACCAAACAGTTTTCGATAATAAATATAATTTTATTACAGCGACTGAAGTTCTAGAACATGTTGCAAAACCAAAGAAAGCTTTGGAACAACTTATTGCCTGTCTTAAAAATAAAGGTATTTTGGCGATCATGACAAAACTGGCTTTAGATAAAGAAGCATTTCTTAAATGGCATTATAAAAATGACCCCACTCATATTTGCTTTTACTCGCTAAAGACATTCAATTGGATCGGTAAAACCTATAATTTAAACTGCTGCTTCCATGGTAAAGATATTATCGTACTTTCGAAGAACTAAACTTTTTCTGCCTGAAAGGAAATGGGAATTAATAATGTCTCCGCAAATGTTGCTGCTGGAACTAGCTTACTTTTTTGAATTTGGGATGGAACTTGTCAATAAGTCATTCCATTGTATAATTAATATATATTGGAAATAATACGACAATTTAAAAAAATGGGCCTCTGGGACTTTATCAACTTGCTTGAAACTCAATGCTACAATTGTGCTAATATCAGTACATATCAAATGTATCTCGACGAAATTAAAATACGACAAATTGAATCTATCTCAGAAGGAGGGAGCTATAAGTTAAAAAAGCTCGCTAAAACATTACATGAAGAGTTTAATAAAGAAGTCTCTAAAGACAAGTCTTTTGCCACAGCTAATGAGCGTGAAGAATTTAAATATATCATTGAAAATGAAATTTAATAATGTGGCGGAACTTCATCTGCTAAACTTGTAGGCGTACTCATGACTTTCTCAGAATCAGAACGTAAATCTTTAATTTCTATTTGAAGCCTTTCAATAGCGCCAGCTTGACTTGCTATTAATTGATTCAATTCAGTTACAAGATTGTCTTGAAAAGAAAACTTCATTTCCAACTCAATAATTTTTTTTTCTAATTCTTCCATAATATCTTTTGTGTTATTGTTTAATGAATTCAAAGTTATTCCCTGAAGGAGTTGCTACTCTTAAAGCAGTTATTGTTGTGATAGTCACAATTTCTAAGTTTAGAATCTCATATTCTTTGTAATCACTTATATAATATTGGTCCACATTAACTTAATTAATTTTTTTAGTACTGTCATCTTTTTATCCTTGTCTCAAGTATTGACATATTAATAAGTTAAGCCTTGTATATATTCTAGTACTTAGACCTCTATTTATCATCTCTAAACTATATTTGAGCAAAACTAATGCCAGATTATATTGATTTGGCGGGTTTCTTGACACGAGTATTATAGCGATTAGTCTTCTTCTTAAAACTTTTTTGATTCTGGTGTTTATTTTTAGGCCTAGAAGTTTTAATTTTTTTAGGTTTAAATGGCCTAGTGTCGAGTTTAGATTGAGGTAGCGCAGTAGTTGGAACAAAACCTTCAATTTCTTTTCTTTCTATTAATTGTTTTAAGAGTCTTTCAATATTTTTTAATAAATCAAATTCATCATAACTTACAAAAGAAATTGCTTCTCCTGATTCTCCGGCCCTGCCTGTTCGTCCTATTCGATGAATGTAGTCCTCTGGAACTTGTGGTAAGTCATAGTTGACAACTTGAGGAAGTTTTTCAATATCAATTCCTCTCGCAGCAATATCTGTGGCCACTAAAATTCTAATTTCACCGGATTTAAAATTAGTGAGTGCTCTTGTTCGTGCCCCTTGACTTTTGTTTCCATGAATTGCTATTGCAGATATACCTTTTGCAATAAGTTGTTTTGTAATTTTATTTGCGCCATGTTTTGTCCTAGAAAAAACCAATGCCTGTTCCCAATTAAGATCTTTAATTAACTTAATAAGAATTGCTGTCTTTTGATTCTTATCTACTGGGTATAGAAAATGATTAACGGCCTCTACTGTTGTGTTACGAGGTGTGACTGATATTTCTATTGGGTTATGAATGAGTCCTTTAGCAAGATTTCTTATATCAACAGAAAATGTTGCCGAAAAAAGAAGGTTTTGTCTCTTAGTTGGAAGAAGTTTTAGAATTTTCTTAATGTCATGGATAAAACCCATATCGAGCATTCGATCAGCTTCATCTAAAACCAAAATTTCTAAAAATTTAAACCGGACAGTATTTTGACTATAGAGATCTAATAGTCTTCCAGGGGTGGCAACTAAAATATCAACACCGCCTCTTAATGCCTTCATTTGTGGATTAATTTTAACACCACCAAAAACGACACCAGATCTTAGTTGAAGATTATCACCATACTGTCTAATATTATCGTGAACTTGAGCAGCAAGTTCTCTTGTCGGAGTAAGTATCAAAGCACGAACTTGATTTTCTCTCGCAAGTGTTCCATATGAAAGTTTTTCTAATATTGGTAGGGTGAACCCAGCTGTTTTCCCCGTTCCTGTTTGAGCGGCGGCCATAACATCTCTCCCAGACAAAACTGCTGGAATTGCCTGAGCTTGGATGGGAGTGGGTTCTAGGTAGCCCTTTTTTGTAATTGATTTTAAGATTTCTTGACGAAGGTTTAACTCTGAAAAATTCATTTTGTCCCTAGATTACTGCCTATGAGCCGCAACATAACAGGATCCACAAGATATGTATTGTATTTTCTTTAATTTATGGATTCTTCAAATGCGATTAACATTTTTTCAAAGCACTTAGTGGGAAAAGAGTCTTTAACTTGGTTAATTATATTCTTTTTTAGTAATTCTTTAGTCTCACTTTTAAGAACGATATGGGCCACCTTTTCTGCTATCATAAACAAAGTAACTAGTGGAGATAATGATTCTGGCACCACATTTGTAAATCCAACTCCATTTAAAGAACCATGATGTTGAGTAATAATTGAATATACTCCTGCTGGTACATGTGGAACTTTACGAATTAGCTCTGCAGAGAGTTGTGCATGTTTTTCAATTATTTCTTTTTCTATAGCAGAAAAGTTTCCTTGCTCTAAATCTTTACTATTATGTACTAAGCACATAGCATCAGTCGAAAGAATAATATCATGAAAAAATGAGGTGTATGATAAAGTTGATCGATGTTCACTATTTGCCCAGGACATTTGCGACAAAATCGAAAGAGCAACATAGGCAGTTACCTGAGAATGCTTATAACGAAATGACAACTTACTTTTAAGCATTAAATTAACAAGTCTATGCATTTTAGAGTTTTTTTCACATTGGGAAATAATAGAAGCTGCAGCACCATTACTCAGTTTAATTAATTCCTCTGAAACTTGAAGCAGATCAATATTATATGCAACAACTTTTTGTATTTTATCAATAGCTTTAGCTACTTCTAATTCAGTCTGCGTTTGATCATCTAAGATAACTAATAAGTTTTTAGAGATTTCTTGAATAAATTTTACTCTTAGTTCTGATTTTATATAGAGAAACTTAACACCTTTAGAAATGTATCGGTCTAGAGCTTTCCTCCCCAATCCCTCTCCTTCATGAATTCTTTTTATATATTGTTCATTAGCATCTTTGCCAAGTCTTATATAAGTATCTGAAGGGGATTTATCCAAACAAATAAAAAAGTCAATTGGAATAGGATAGTATTCAGAGGTTGGGACCGACATGATATCCTCAATAGTGACACCCAAGCAATCACTACAATACTTAACAACAGATCTAATATCATTCGGTTCAGTCATATATGTTACATACATTTCTTTATAATCATTAGTTTCTATGGGATTTTCTCCAACACAAATATACTTCAGTTTTATTTTTCGATTTAATGTATTATCGAGTAACATCTTCATAGATATTTTAGAATTATTTTCAGGCTGGCATATAATAAACTCATAGTAGTAATCTTTTTCAATTAATTTTAATGCTTCACTGGTGGTTTTAGCGTGTGTACATTCAATATTGAGACAAGCTTGAATATTTAATGAATAGATTTTAAATGCTTTGTCATTCATGACTAGCAAACAACGTAATTCCAATTGTGCTCCACCATAACTTTTTTCTAAATTATACATAAATGAATGAATTAATCATAAAAAGTCGAATAAATTGCCTCCTTCAAATGTCTTAGTTTATACCAAGCATTTTTAAATATTTTTTATAAACTTGCTCAAATGAAAAATTTGGTTGCCATTGCATTTGCTTTCGTTGAAGTCTTTTGATCGCCTGATAATCGATAAGAACAACACCCATATCTTTTAAAAGTTTTTCTGTGGCAGGGTCGGTGAAAAGGTCCATTTCCATTTTTCTAGTTTTCCATCTACTAGTGATGGCCTTAATCTCTGAGCTTTCTATAGATGGATGAATAAATAACTCTGTTACGCCAGGTTTAAGATTTTTTAAATTATTCAAAAACCATTCTCTACGTTCTTCAGGTCTAGAAGGTTTATCTGAAGCTATAAGGTTATCAAGAAGGATAAATCCTTCATTTTCAAAATGATTTGTTAAGGGGTGTTTTGGCATTCTATAGGGAAGGCCAAATTCATAAGAGAGAGCAAGAGCAACAGCTAAAAGTTCAACTCTTCCAGTGAAGTGACCATATAATGCTCCCATATGTGAATCAAAATGAGATAATTCAATACCTCTTTTCATAGGAGTTTCTAATTGTGCACGAACCTCTCTGATAACATCAGAAATTTTTGCATTTTGCTCAACTTGAGTAGATGTTTCCCAGAAGTATCCATCTTTTCCAACAAGAGAAGATTTTCCGTCTTTATCTCTTGTTAAAGGGCGCCATTTATATCGGCTCCATTCACTTGTAAGAGTGACATGAACTCCAATATTTTTCATGCCCATTTTAATGACATGTTTCATCGCTTCATCACTCCAACTCGGAGGAATCATCATTGTGGCCGAGGTTACAATTCCATTATCGAGAACATTCCTAGTTCCTATATTTTCTGAGTGAGACATTCCAAAATCATCTGCATTGATAATGAGTAGTTTAGTTCCTTTAGGATAACCTAATCTCACTTCCAATGGCCTATCAATTTTGGCCATTAATATTGATGATTGAATTAATAACGCAAAAGTGAATAGAATTATTCTCATGTAAACTCCTAAAAAGATTTAAGTTTTGGTTTATATTTTTACCTTATCTAAAGGTTAATTGTAAAATTAAGTAATGCGCGACGAGTCTCACAAAGAAATACTTAAACAGTCAAGCTTTGTTAGTTATTTCAAGGGACATATACACCTTATTTATGGCAAGATTTCCAAAATTTACATTTAGGAGAAAGACCAATGAAGCTAATACCGACTGTCTTACTTTTTTGTTTAAGTATAAATATTTATGCCGCTGAGTTTTTAGCAGGGGCAAGTAAAGTTGAAATAACACCAAAAGATTGGGAGCGACGACCAGTTGATCCAAAAAATCCATTACACGGTAGAAAAGCTCCTTGGTATGATTCGGGAATAGACAATTTATTTGATCATGAAGAACCTGGTGCTCTTGGACTTGATAAAAAACCAGGTATTGCTGGTATTGATGATGATGGTAATGGTCTCGTAGACGATTGTACCAGATTAAGTTGTGATGAATATGCGGCCAAAAATTCAGACGATATTAGAGATCCAAATAAAGATAATTTCCACAAAAAAAGAAATAAAAAAGGAACAGAAAAAGATGGCAAATATCAATTTGCGATGATTGCTGGCTTTGCTCCCTATTATCCAATTAAAATGATTCCAAGAAGAACAGCTGCTGATGTTCATGATCCACTTTGGTCTAGGGCCATTGCAGTAAAGGGTTCAAATAATGTTCCACTTATCATGATCACAACAGACCTTCCAGGCCTGACTTGGAAATACATCAACCCAGTAAAACGAAGACTTGCAAAAGATCTGAATATTCCATTTAATAATATTATAATCACCTCAACTCATAATCATTATGGACCCGATGCCTCAGGATTTTGGGTAACATTAATGAAAGGTCATAATAAACATTATACTGATAAATTAAAGCAGTGGATTTATCAGTCAGGGGTTGAAGCATATAAGAATATGAAACCAGCACAAATGAAGACAGTCACTTCTGAACCTTATTCCTGTTTTGATAGAAAAACACTGGAAATAAAAAGATCGTCAGAATGTAATATTGCCTCTTTAAAAAAAGATCAAGAGAATCCAAGATATGACGCGATGCTTCTGCAGACCGATTACCGAGATCCAATCGTTAGAAACACCAAAATTGTTTCGTCGCAATTTGTAGACTTATTAGACGGTAAAACCATCGCTACATTTATCAATTGGCATAATCATCCCGACACCATGGGCGAGAAACAAGTTTCATTTTCTAGTGGCTATTCTCACTACATTAGAGACTTTGTTGAAGCAAAAATGGGTGGAATTGCGGCATATTTCGTTGGGACCTTAGGTTGTCAAATTCAAGGTAAAGTTCATGCGCCAAAGTGGACTTCAACGATGCAAAGAGTTTTATCTAAAGAAGTTGTTGATAGTCGCGGGAAACCCGTTCCACAAATTGAAAAAAATCCGAATAAGTTTCATCATATTAGAAACATAGGCTATGAAATAGGAAATGAAGTAGTTACATCTTTAAAATCTCTTGAGAAGTTTGAAGCAATAACAAATGTTCAAATAAAAACAGATATCATCGACAATGAAGTAGATAATTTTCTACAAGTACTAACTACTGGCACAGTTTGGAAATTTGATGTTGAGAAACCTGACAAGATGAAACATTATTTTTATAGATGCTTAGGAAGACATGGCTGCGTAAGATCACATGTCAGCGTAGTTCAACTTGGAGACTTAAGTCTAATCACTGGTCCAGGAGAAATTGATCCTGCTTATTTTACAGGTAGAAAAGAAGTTGTGGGCCACTACGACAAGAAGCCTAAAAAAATAGTTTTTCCGGCAATGAAAGGAGCTAGAGAGTTTATGAAAGGTCCGCACAAAGCTGTTCTTGGACAGGCCAATAATTATCTCTCTTACTTAATACCAAAGTCAGACAATGTTGGTTGGTTTCGATTTAATCACCCTATTCATTACGAAGAATTTGTCACTATTGGTAAAGAATTTGGAGATGATGTCGGTAATAAATGGATGCAGATGCTTGGATCAAAACATCGTTATTCAGATCGCGAAATTTACCCTACTCAGAAACGATTATTAAGAGAGCAAAACAATAAAACATTTAATTTAGAATCTATTCAATCATTAGCATCAGAAAAACAAAATAAATTATTATTCAATAAACTCATTTATGGATTATTAAAAAAAATTAATAAAGAAGATAAAATAGAATATAAAAAATAAACCTTTAAAAACAGGAAGTATTAAATGACTATTAAAATAATTACTATCTTATGTACGTACATGTTGTCCTTCTCAACATTTGCAAGCACTGACCTTATTGACGTAGGTCTCTCTACTATTGATCTCGATTTGCCAGAGGGTGTCCCCCTCTCAGGTTTCGGACAACCGAGCAGAAGAATGAAAGGAGGGATGGATATCAAAAATAAGTATCCGTACTGTTTCTTTTTTAAACCTAATGAAGGTGTTCTCGATCCAGTCCAAGTTAAGACAATGGCACTTAGAAAAGATGGAAAACTAGTTGTTTTCATCTCTATGGATGTCGTTGGGATTACTAATGATTTTGTAAAAGTATTAGTTAAAAGATTAAAGCATTACGGCATTACTCGTGACAATTTAAACCTTTCAGGAACACATACTCACGCAGGACCAGGAGCGTTGTCACATAGTTTCATATTAGGAATTATTGCTGCAGATATATTTAATCAAAAACTATTTGATCATGTTATAGCAAAAGTTGAGAAATCTGTCATCAATGCCATTTTAAATTTCGAGCCTGCTTATCTATATGATCTAACTTATAAAACCGCTGGCCTTCAAAAAAATAGAAGAAAAAATGCCGGCCATTTTGATCCACATGCAAGAATTCTCCTCGCCAAAAATATTCAAGGAGACTGGCTTGGAGGAATGTTAAACTACGCTATTCACGGAACATATTATGGAGGAAGTAATATGAAGCTAAGTGCCGATGTTCCAGGTGCTCTTTCGAATGGACTTGAAAAACAATTTCATAGCCTGAATATGCTTAAAAAGAATAGGCCGACCTTTTTATTTATAAATGGTGCCGAAGGTGATGTCGCCCCCAAAAGGATAGGAGGAAGAAACAATATTACGGCCATGGGAAATAGTATTTCCACACAAACTATGAATAATCTTGATAAAGCAAGACCCATTCTTAATCCTCAAATTTCTTTTAAACAAGAAAAGGTTTTTGTTGGTATACCACGTTTAACTATTAAAAAATGTATTGATTCTCCAAAGTTTAGTCGCTTTATTCCAGGAGTTCTAAAAATTCCACTAATTAAAGCATTTCCGATGAAGACTGTTCTATCAACTATAAAAATTGGTGATCTAACCATGCTTACGTGGCCAGGTGAACCTACTACTTCTGTAGGCTACCAATTAAGAGACGCTGTCATTAAAACAGGGAATAAAAGGCCATGGCTGCTTGGTCTTACAAATGACCATCTTTCCTACTTCACTACAAAGAAAGAATATAAGGAAGGTGGATATGAAGCATGCTCTTCTTTTTATGGCCACAGGGGAACTAAAAGAATTATTAAAAAATATGTTAAAATGTTAACAAAATAAGAACTTACGCCCAAGCCCATCATTAAGTGGGCTTGGGTGTAATTCTTTCAACTTCCAAAAAACCGAAGCAAATACGCTAATAAAGACAAGCCAAATAAAAGATACACAAACTTTGTAATAACCAGCCTTAATCTCAATACATAAAATAATCCAAGTGAAAGAATTATATTAATAAAATATCGATAAACCTCTATTTCTAAATCAAAATAGACATTGGCCAAATAACATAATGAAGAGATTAATACGTAGATAAGTACGAATGAAAAGATATAGGAAAATAATACTTTCATAAAGTTAATAATATTTTTGTAGCAAGCATATCATTTAGCAGGATTATATCAAAAAAATAGACAGAATCTGTTGTTAAAGAATTTTCCATTAATTCCTTTTGAACTATTCTAATCTAAGACGATTTTAAACTTTTGAAAATCTCAGAATACAGAATAAATTTCAAAGCATAATTTTAGGAAAACTGAACACCTTGTGCTAGTTCTGGTTTTTCTGTCCCATAATAAATCGTATTAGTACTACGTCTCATATACTGCTTCCATGAATCTGAGCCAGACTCTCTTCCTCCACCAGTATCTTTATTACCACCAAATGCACCGCCAATTTCGGCACCACTAGTTCCAATATTAACGTTAGCAATTCCACAATCACTATCCAGTATAAATTTTTGAGCCTCAGCGATATTAGATGTCATAATTGAACTTGAAAGACCTTGATCGACAGAATTTTGTAATTCCAAGGCCTGTTCTAATTTTTCATAAGTCATTACGTAAAGAATCGGACCAAAAGTTTCACGCTTAACAATATCTGTCTGTCCAACCTTACTCATATCTACGAGAGCGGGAGTTACATATTTGCCCCCCTCTAAATTGACTATATTAATAGATTCTCCATAATAAACGGTTCCACCCTGCTGCTTAGCTTTAGCGATTGAATCTTTGAATATAGCAATAGAATCCGCATCAATGAGTGGTCCTATTAATATTTCTTTACTTAAAGGGTTTCCAATTTTCTTTGAATTTATTAGAGATTCATAAGCCTTTTTTATTTTTGTTAATGTCAATTCAAATAACGATCTATGAACAATCACTCTTCTAGTACTAGTACATCTTTGACCACAAGTTCCGACGGCACCAAAAACAATTGAAGGTAAAGCGACATCGAGATCTGCATTCTCAGTAATAATAATGGCGTTATTTCCACCAAGCTCAAGCAATGCATTTCTTCCAAGGTCTTCGGCCATCATCTTTTTAATTTCACGACCCATGCGACAAGATCCAGTTGCACTTATTAAAGGTATTCTTTTATCATTAACTAATAGCTCACCTTCTTTCCTTGCACCAATAATAACAGAGGATAAATCTGATGAAATCTCAATTTCTGTTGTTTTTATAAATTTTGCTAAAGCAGTTTCAAAAATACTCTGACAAGCAAGTGCCGTTAGCGGAGTTTTCTCAGAAGGTTTCCATACGACAGAATTTCCGCACACCCAAGAAATTGCGGCATTCCATGCCCAAACGGCAACAGGAAAATTAAAGGCAGAAATAACCCCAACAACGCCTAAAGGGTGCCAATTCTCTTGCATAATATGGCCGTACCTTTCGGACGGTAATGTTTTTCCAGCAATAGATCTTGAAAGACCTACAGCATAATCACAAATATCTATCATTTCTTGAACTTCACCCAGGCCTTCGCTATAGATTTTTCCACTTTCCAACGTGACAAGTCTTCCAAGCTCTTCCTTATGTAGTCTAAGCTGCTCACCAAATATACGTACAAACTCTCCACGCTTAGGAGCAGGAACAAGTCGCCACTCCTTAAATGCCTCCTCAGCATGTGTAATTTTATTTAAAATTTCTAGCTTGGTATCTTTTCTAAGTGACGCCATCTGCTTTCCATCTATTGGTGAATAAACGGGTAAGTCTGTACCCTCTATATGTTTTATGGAACAATTTAATGAATCTAATATCTGTTCTAATAATATCATCATAATCTCCTCAATCAGCCACTTTAAGAGGCCATCATATGCGATAAATTACGGTTTTAAAATTATTAGTTCTAATAATAGGAATATATTCTGTCTTTTTTTAAGGTACATGAGTTTCTTTCTTTATTTGATGATCTATACCGTGTAATCATTGCTTTAGGAGGTGTAAAATATTAAGTATTTTGAGTAAAATGCTTATAAAGTATCTTCGGCGCCTACCACATAGTCAATATTATTCATTTTTCGTCTCATTTTCTAGTAAAGGTAATTCTATTTCTTTTAAGGAATAGGTCCTATCTACAGGTACGAAAGTCGATATTGTATCTATATATAGCTCAAACTCTTTTTCATTTTTATTATGAATAATTTTGAGATTTATTATTTTAAGTAGTCTATCTAATTCGTCTACAAACAAAGTCTTATTCATACTTTCTCACTTAAAATTAGAGTTAGATTCTTAATGATTTTTATCGGAAGAATTAAAAACAATATTGATTATTAATATTAATAATTTCCATAAAAAAGTATCTCCCACAAAGCTAGAAAATCCCTTCATAAATATTTAAAATCAGTTAATATATAGTGATCTTAATACTAACTGAATTTACTAAGGTGTATCCTTTTAAAAACTCACCTATCTTATTCATATTTAGTTTTGCCTCATTAGGCCAAGCTTTGGCTCAAATGTAGAACAACATTTATCAACTATAAACT
>JABGXW010000069.1 GCA_018675575.1 Bacteriovoracaceae bacterium
AAAACCTCCCATACCAGCACCATTACAAGTGCCTGCAAAAGATTCTGCTTGCCCAGGAAGAATAGGGTTTGAACCTCTTTCAATATTATAATTTAAATAAGAGTCAAATCTATTTGTACATGCATCATGTCCAGTTTGATAAGCGCCTGCCCAAGCCGCTTGAGATTTGTGTTGATATTTTGCACCCATATAAGCTGCGCCAAAGAATGCTAATGGCCCTGCAATATGTCCAAGAGCATCGACCCAAGGATTACTTTCTTCCTCTTGAGCAAACAAGCACTCGATACAATCAACTCCACCACCTAAGTCTCCTGCAATTTCTACCCGAAGGCAGGCTTGATATTCGACTTTAAATCGCCTTTTATCAATTCCATCACACTCTTCAGGATTTATTGCGTTAGCAACATCGATCGATACAAAGTTTGCTACCAAGAGGACTGTTAAAAGTTGAGTTTTATTATTTTGAAACCAGTTCAAAAAGTTCATGGCATTCTCCAAATACTGTAGTCAGATTCTTTCTCATACGACTTTTCGGGGTATTAAGGAATAAACTTTAGAAAATTGGGCCATTCTTTGCCAGAATAATATAAGTAGCTGTAATAACGATAAAGAGAAGGCAAAAACTTGACAGTTAAGTCCCAAAATTGAACAACAAGCTATGGATTTTAAAACTACCATTATACAACATTTATATGCATGGATTATTTTAGTCTCTAGTATCCTGTTTCTCATATATGTGGCGAGAGTAATTAAAAGGGAAAAGAAAGATTATTTGGCCACCGCTCAGAACTTCAATTTTAAAACGTTTAATCTGCTCATTCCATCTTGGTGGTCAGTCAAAACGAGTGAAGAAAATCTTGTGACCTACTATCGAGCAGATACTTATTACGACTGGAAGGCAAAATTTATTTGGATTCCTTTTGAAAAAGAAGTCGAAGAGCTTTCTCTCAAGGATTATTTTGCAGGACTGATCATAAAAAAAGGAATTTTATTTGATTCTCATGAAGTCATCATCAATCAATACACAAAATGTATTAGAGTCGAAGGTACTGCTACAGAAAATGATGAACATAGAATTTACTACGATGCACTTCTAGTCAAAGATAAAAAACAAAAAGGTTATCTCTTTTGTGAGAACCGATCTTCTATACTCAATGGAATGTTAGAAGGGCCATATTTTGAGGAGGTCATCACGCGACTGAGGAAATCATTAGAAAATAATTTTGAAAAACAGTTCTAGTTTTTCTTAGAACCAAAAAGTCTAATCTTTGCAACCAAGAATGTAACGATTTCATCGTCTGTACCAAAAACATCTTCAATCAAATCACAGTTTAAAACAAAACGGTTTAGTCTATTGGCCACTTCATGAAGTGACTCGACTAAATAAAGTCCGCCAATATTTTCACCATTAAATGATTTAATTATTTCTTTTCTTGCATGGTTGTACATTTCTGATTCAGTGATATCTTCAGGAACTTCACCCATTTTTTCTTCAACTTCTTCAATGGCTTGATCTTTAATATCTTCATCTGTTGCGAAACTAACTCCATATTCAGTTGCCATGGACTCAATAAGCTTTTCTCTTAACTCTATATCAAATTCAATCATCTCATTTTCCTTAAGATGGCTGATTGTAAAACTGGCGAGGGCCAATAGCGTCTCGAAGTCTGTTTTCATAATTTATTCCTTTTCAGACTGCATAAAATGTATACTCATTACAAGTTTAACCTATATTTTCAGTATTCTACAAGAAACTTTCCTAAAATCTTAAAATTTATATCAATTCATGATACCGACTATTTTCTAAAAATCTTTTTCAAGGCCACTTTTTCGCCAAGCACAAGAAGAACGATCCCATAAATACTGGCTCCAGAAAATCCGATCATGCAAAAGACAAAGGCCTTTGAAATGAATCCATGATCATAATGAAAAAATATTTTTGAAAGAAATTTTGTTAGCGCCAAGCAACAACTTCCTGCTAGCATTACCTTTAGCAACCTTTTATCGAAGAAAAAGCCCATTTTTAAATCCAAATATTTTTTTAAAAAGACTATTTGTAGAGAACAATTGAAGATCATGGACAGACTAGCCCCTAATGCCAGAATTGAAAATCCATATTCAGGGGTCATTAAAATACAAAAGATAATGTTTAATATAATGGAAGCAACAGAGATAAACACAGGAACTTTTGGTTTATCCAAAGTAAAGAATGTAGGGGCAAAGATCTTGTACAAACCATAGAAAGGAAGTCCTACCAAATAAAAATAAAGGGCCTTGGTTGTCATAATGGTATCTTCTACAGAAAAAGCTCCTCGCTCAAAAACCATATGAACTGATTCTCTCGCCATGGCATAAAGCAAAACACAGGCGGGAATAATAGTAAAAAAAGAAAGAAGATAACTTGATTTTAATAAAGCTTTTGCTTCTTCGTATTCACCTGTTTTCCACTTATCAGAAAAATGAACAAGGTTTGATCCTGCAATGGACACCGAGAGTATTCCAACAGGAAATTGAAAAAGTCTAAATGCGTAAGTTAACCAAGATACTGCTCCAAGCACTGTACCTGTGGCCAGTATAGTGCTGACAATTATATTAATTTGATTTGTCGCAATACCAATAGTTCCTATACCCACTCGATTAATAATTCTATTTGTTGCCTGTGTAAAAAGTTTAACTGGTCCCTTTGGGCCATAAGCGACTTTGAAAATAAGTGGAACTTGAACCAACATTTGAATTAGTCCACCTCCCATAACACCAAAAGCTAATGACATTATTGGATGAACATTTCGAGTTTCTAAATAATCTGGCAAAAACCAAATAGATAGAATCATTACAACATTAAAAAATGCTGGCGCTAGTGACGGAACAAAGAAAAACTTGAGAGAATTCAATGCGCCCATGAATAAAGCAGACAAAGAAATAAAAACTAAAAATGGGGCCATCAGTTTGATCATGGAAACGGTTATTTCCATTCTTTGTTTGTCGTCATAAGTATAGTTAAAGTCACCAAAAAACTTATCTGCTGTTAAAAAGTCCGCAATCTGTGGAGCTGTAAAAATTATTATTATTGAAATAAGACCTGTGGTGGTTCCAAGGAGAATAAACAAGGACCACAATAATCTTCTGGCTGCTAGAGGATCCTTTAAGCGTTCCTCGGTAAATATAGGAACAAAGGCTGATGAGAATGCGCCTTCAGCAAAAAGGTCACGTAACATATTAGGAACGCGGTACGCCACAGTGAAAGCATCAGTTAGTCCTGATGCTCCAAATGTGGCGGCCATGGCCTGTTCTCGCACTAATCCTAAAACTCGACTAAGAAAAGTTGCAATTGCCATCATTGCAGAAGATTTTGCCAATCGTTTTATTCCTCCTACATTATTTTTATTGTTATGCTCTGCAACCAAAAATACTACCTTAGTAAGTCCTTAAACTGTTTTACGCTCTAATCTATATATGATAATTCATATCAGCTATTTAAATTATATATCAATTAAAAATACTTGCATGCTTTTAATAAAAAAATATGTGAACAATTTAATAATAAT
>JABGXW010000003.1 GCA_018675575.1 Bacteriovoracaceae bacterium
ATCACGCAAGATGGTACTGCCACTGGAATCACCTGGAATCTTATTAATTCTGGTGATAATAAAAATTACACTTTAAAGGCCATGACTATTACTGGTGATGGTACGTTGATGCCATCAATTTCTGCAACAATAATTAAAACAGTTTCATTAAAAGATAATAATGCTTCTACATCTTTTGACAATTCAGTAACTTATCTGACTCCTGCGACAAAAGTTGTTTTTATAATTGAACCAGCAGATAGTCCAGCAAATGCACTCATGGCCAACATAACTGTTCAGTTCCAAGATGCTATCAATAATCCTGTGACCTCTGAAACCAGTAATATAACTCTTACTTTTGGCACAGATCCAACCTCTGGTACAGCTACTTTAGGAGGTTCTTTAACTCAACCTGCTGTTGCTGGTACAGCAACATTTAATGATATCAATATCGATTCAGCAGCAGTTGGTTTTACTTTCACTGCAACTTCAGGTGCTTTAACTTCAGATACATCAACATCATTTAATATTACAATTCCATCTATTTCCTCAGTCACTCCTCCAAGTGATTCTACTTATTCTGAGGGACAGATTATTGATTTTATTGCTAACGTAACTTCAGATGTAGCTGTCGTAGGTACTCCACAAATCCAGTTAGATATTGGTGGAAACATAAAGTTTGCTATCTATCAATCTGCACTCTCAAGTTCTACTTCATTAGTCTTTAGATATGTCATACAAGCTCTTGACTTTGATACTGATGGTATCGGTCATTCATCACCGATACAATTAAATGGTGGAACAATTTTAGATTCTGCTAGTAATGCATCAATATTGACCTTTACTCCAGCAGATACTTCAGGTGTAATAATACAAACAGCAACCCCTGGAATAACTGTCTCTGAAATAGATGGTGTAACCGCAGAGGATGGCACGACTGCAACATTTACAATTGTTCTTGATAGTCCCCCATCAAGTAATGTAGCGATTGGAATCAGTAGTGACGATACTACTGAAGGGTTACCAGATGTTTCAATCTTAAATTTTACAAATGGAAATTGGAATGTACCTCAACTTGTGACTGTTACAGGTCAGTCTGATATTCTTATAGATGGAAATATTATCTACAATATTATAACAGAACCCGCAACAAGTGCAGATGGTACATATAATGGAATAAATGGTAGTGATGTTTCCGTAACAAACTTAGATTCAGGTGCGGCACCTGGAATTACAGTTTCAGGCATTAGTAATAATACCATCGAAAACGGAACAACCGCTACTTTTACTATGTCACTTGATACTATGCCCTCTGCAGATGTTGTGGTTAATTTATCTAGTAATGATACCACTGAAGGGACAGTTACTCCTTCATCATTTACTTTTACAGCTACAAACTGGTCTTCTTCGCAAACGGCAACTGTTACTGGAGTAGATGATTTACTCGAGGACTCTGATCAATCTTATACAATCTTAACAGCGGCAGCTACAAGCTTTGATACAGACTATAATGGATTCGACCCTTCAGATGTAACTCTTATCAATTTTGATGATGATTCTTTTGGTATTTTAGTAACTGCCCCCTCTGGTAATACTGCTGAAACGGGAGCAACATCAACTTTCACTATAAAGTTGAAATCTTTACCTACTGCTAATGTTAATATTGCTGTTTCAAGTAACGATACAAGTGAGGGAATTGTGGATGTCTCACTCTTAACATTCGCAACATCCGACTGGTCAATTCCACAAACCATAACTATTACTGGCCAAGATGATTCTTTCCAAGATGGGGATCAAACTTATCAAATTATTTTAGGAGTCTCATCAAGTGCTGATGCTAACTATAATGGAATCGATCCAACTGACATTCTTATACAAAACATTGATGATGATTCAATTGGTATAACAGTTTCAACTATTAGTAATGACGTAAATGAATCGGGAACAACAGCTACTGCTACTATCTTTTTAACATCTCAACCTACAGACGATGTCATCATTGGACTGAGCAGTGATGATACAACAGAGGGAACAATTGATATTTCTTCCATGACTTTCACTAGCTCTGACTGGGCAACACCACAAACTGTTACATTAACGGGTGCTGACGATGCAGTCCAAGACGGTAACCAAACATTTAAAATTATCACTAGTTCCGTAATCTCTACTGATAGTAATTATAACGGATTAAATCCCGATGATGTGAATGTTAAAAATAACGATGATGACTCTCCAGGGATTTTTCTTTCAATGACATCAGGTTTGATTACAAACGAAATAGGATCGCAAGATAGTTTCACTATCGTTCTCGGATCCGAGCCAACAGATGACGTGACTATTCCAATTTCAAGCTCGGATTCTGGAGAGGGAATAGTCTCTCCAAGCTCTCTAACTTTTACTCCCGAAAACTGGGCATCACCACAAATAGTTACAGCAACAGGTGTAGACGATTCTCTTCAAGATGGAACTCAAAGCTATACAATTATAACAGGAGCTGCAACTAGTACTGACGCTACCTATGATACTTATGATGCCCTTGATTGCTCATCCAATAATTTTGACGATGATTCTGTTGGATTTATTGTAACTCCAATCACAGCAACGAATCAAGAATATAGAATTGATACTTCTGAAGCTGGTATCTTTCAAACTTTTACTATTGTCTTAACCTCACAGCCAGCTGCTGATGTCACTATTCCAGTTTCATCGAGTGATACAGGAGAAGGAACATTATCACCTTCCTTAATAGTTTTCACAGATCAAAATTGGAATGTAGCTCAAACAATAACTGTCACAGGAGTCGATGATTCCGCCCAGGATGGCCACATCGAATACACTGCTCTAACTTCAGCTGTAATAAGTAGTGATAGAAATTATGATGGTCTTAATCCTGCGGATATATACCTTCGAAATTTAGATAATGATAGTCCCGCTATTACAGTTGACTGGAACTCTACAAGCAATAGAATCTATATTTTTGAGTCTGGAGGACAGCATCAAGTTGATTATGTTCTTGATAGCCAACCTACTGATGATGTTGTGATAAATCTTTCTAGTAATGATCTTACGGAGGCAACGGTTACTCCGTCCTCACTAACATTCACAGCGGAAAACTGGAATATTGAACAAACTGCAACTGTTCATTCTGTGGATGATACTAATAGAGATGGTGATAAGAATGTCAATCTTGACGGGACTGTAAATTCTTCTGATGGAAATTATAATGGCATCACTGTCGAAAGGGTCAAGTTTAAATGTATTGATGATGAAAGAACTGAAATTCTTGTTTCTCCAGATACTGATAAAAATAACAGACTAACAACCACGGAAGGAATTACCTCGACTACTATTGAAGTCTACTTAACTGCTGCTCCAACAGATGATGTGACCATGGATGTTGATTCAGATGATACATCAGAAGGTGTTTCATCTATTTCAACAATCACCTTTACACCACAGAACTGGAATGCGCCACAAGAAATTACCATCACAGGTGTGGATGATGCTATAGTAGATGGCATTATTTCGTATAAACTTAAACTTAGTAATGTTAGCAGTAATGATAATAATTACGATGGAGAGAAATCTCCTGATACATTTTTGAATAACTTAGATAATGACTGATCAAAAGAATAGTAGTTCGGCGTGAGTTACCCTCTATCCCCTGATGTAATAAGAACTGTAGTACTTTCCAATCTTTAGTATTTGATCGGAGAACCTCTAGTTGCCATAATTTTTTTAATTCAAAATAAACAGTCTTTAAACTGCCTTTCTTAAGGTCCAAGAATTGGCATCAGCCAGTTATTTGTGGCATTGTACATTTTTTATTTCAGAGACCTTTTTTTAGATAAATTATCGGTTTAACACTCATATCTTTTCAATAACTTACAACTAAATTAAGACACTCTTTAGGCATTAGGCTCTGAACCTAACATCCTTTAAAATTAATATAAGCATAGCTAAATCGGTAATTATATTGAACTAAAGGGATAGTATTGTTTAAATCTCTATCTACTCTATTCTTCATCATAATAATCTCTTCCTTTTTGGCAGCCTGCGGGAAAGAAGCTTTTGAGGCCGATCCAAGATTAATTTCAGATTCAACCACTGATGCTGCAATCAATGGCCCGTCAACTGATTTCAATGTTTATATAAATCAGGATGAACTTCAAGAAGATTCTTCAAAAGCTCTACCTGTAAAATTTAGAATCGTATTTGTAAGAGCAATCAACATAGCGACTTTTGATGTTTCAGACATTACGCAAAATGGTTCTGCCAAAGGTGTTATTTGGAAAATTACAGGTGATAAAAACAATAAAATATTTGAACTTTCTGCCACCTCAGTTAATACTCAAGGAACAATTATTCCAAGTATTGCTTCCGGTACAGTTTCTGATCCTTACTTAAATAAAAATAATAGTTCAATCGCCTTTGATAATTCTGTCATGTATGCCACCCAATTATTACTCGTCATTGAACAGAAAATAGGACAATCTGATCCAACAGGAGATTTTCCAATTGAGTTTGATCTTATGTTTTCTACAGCAATTGATACCACGACTTTTAATACAAGTGATATTGTCAATAATGGTACGGCCAAAGGTATTTCATGGAATTTAATTAATTCTGGAGATGGTACAAACTTTACCTTACAAGCCTTATCAGCTTCTACAGTAGGAACTATCATCCCATCAGTTGCAGCTAATACTGTTCAAACTTTGACACCCGTGGAAAAGAATCTAGCTTCAACCAGCGCAGATAATACTGTTCGCTATGCTGAAAACATTGACATTACTGTTGATCAAAAGTCTGGACAACTCGATCCTATAAATATCTTTCCAATTGAATTTACTATTATCTTCTCTGAAGCTATCAATGATTCTACTTTTGACCTTTCTGATATTACTCATAGTGGTACGGCAACAGGCTTAATCTCAAATCTTATCAATACTGGTGATGATACAACTTATACTTTACAAATTTCTTCAGCGCTTACCGCTGGAACGATCATTCCAACAATTAATTCAACTAAAGTCACAACAGCGAATTCGGTAATCAACAATGCTTCAACCTCAACTGATAATTCCGTTAAATTATATTTTAATGTCTACACCTCTATCAATCAAAAAACGGCACAGCTTGATCCGTCAGCAACTTTACCGGTTGAATTTGACGTGGTTTTTTCTGAGGTCATAGATCCTACGACATTTATGCCTGAAGATATTATAGATTCGGGAACTGCTAAAGGTGTGACTTGGAATATTATAGACTCTGGCGACCAAATAAATTACACATTACAAGCAATAACAGCAAGCACAGAAGGAACTATTATTCCCTCCATTGCCGACAATATGGTTCAAACACCAACACTTGTAAACAATTATGCTTCTGTTTCAAGTGATGACTCGGTTACTTATGATACATCCTTCGATCTAACGATCGAACAAAATGGTTCTCAGCTAGATCCTACAAATATAACTCCTGTAGTTTTTGATATTGTTTTTGATGAGGCGATTAATCCCTCAACTTTTACTAATACTGATATCACGCAGGAAGGTACAGCTACAGTAGACGTATGGACTATTATCGACTCAGGCGATCAAATGAACTTTACTTTATCAGCAACTGTTATTTCTTCAAATGGAACAATTCAGCCTTCACTTGCTGCCGCAACAATACAGACCTTAGGATCAAAAAATAATAATACTTCTACATCTACTGACAATAAAGTCGATTATGATGTGACTATTCCAACTGTAGATATAGATGTCCCCTCTCAAATAACATTTTCCAATCATTCCGCTTATACTTTTACTGGAACCTGCTCAGAAAATACTTTAGATGTCATTGTCAAGATTGGAACGGTCTTAGTATCACCTAATCCCGTCTGTTCTCTTAGCACTTGGTCTGCCACCGTCGATATTTCAGGAGATCCAGACAATACTGCTTTACCGATAACTGCACATCATACAGATGCTGCTTTAAACAATGCTCTCCAAGCATCAACTACTGTCTTAAAAGATACATTTGACGCTGCTGTCTTAACTTATGCCATTACATCAATGCATGATTTTGGAAACTTACCAACTGATGGCCACACAGAAGTAACTATTTTAATTAACAAAACGGGCAATGAAGATGCAACACTTGTTCGAGAGGAAGTTGCATCTGCATTAGCAGTTCCTTTTAGTTTTCTCGGAGGATCTTTTCCTGGAACAGGAGCCACTTGCTCTGCTAAAATTTCTGGAAATTGCACAATAAAACTAGCTTTCGACCCTACTACCAGTGACACCTTTAATGATAATGTTTTTATTAATTATTACGACGGCGTTACTACCCAACAAATAAAGAGAGCGCTAACAGGAATGAGTAGTTCAACTCCTCCAACTAAAATTATCACTTCTGCTCCTGCTGGAGTTATTGTGAACGAATGTATTCCTGTTTCAATTGATGCCGTGACAGAAATATTAGATAATTCAAATGTTTCAAGTAATGAAACAATAAGCTTAGTAGTCAACAACGGAGCTGGTTCATTTCATTCTGACAAAGATTGTGCTTTGACGACAGACACTGCCACCATTATTTTAGGTACAAATACAACTACTACTTATTTTAAGGGTACAAATGCAGGAGATAGTCTCACTCTCATTTTTAATGCCAGCTCTTTAGAAAGTACTAACGAAAATATATCTGTTGCCAATGCCCCAACAAAGATTTCTGTCAATGCCCCCGGACAAGCAATAAAAGACTCTGCCTGTACAGCTATTGAAGTTGATCTCGTAGATAAGGCTGGCAATAAAGTTGGCCGATCAGTTCCTGTTCAAGTTAATCTTTCTCAAGATGGTTCAGCAGTCATGTACTCAGATTCAAGTTGCACAGCTGTAACTAAAAGTTTAAATTATGCCGCCTATGAAGAATCGAAGTTTCTATATTTAATTGATACAACTGTCGAAACAGTCAATTTTACATTTATAGATAATGCTGCCGTTTTAACATCTGCAGCTGTTAGCATCGATTTTGTTTCTACACTTACCTGGTGGGACTCAAACTACCGCAAAAGATTACGAATGACATTAAATAACTTAGATCAATCTGTGACCTTTACAGAAATGCCAGTGATGGTAAAAATTAATTCTAGAAAAATTGACTACATCGATTTTAAAGCAGATGGTACTGATATAAGATTTACTCTAGATGATCACACCACTACATTAAAATATGATATTGAAGAATGGAATAGTTCTGGAACTTCTGTCATTTGGGTCAAAGTACCTTCTGTTGCTGCAAGCTCACAAGTAAGTATATTTATGTATTATAATTATAATTCGGCCACTGATAGTCAGGACAAGGCCAGCGTCTGGTCCTATTACAGCGGTGTCTGGAATATGGATAAGACTGGTGTAAAATATATTGATGGAACCTTAACGGGGAACCCTGATGGAAATTATGCTAAAGCAACAGGAGAGACTGGTTTTACTGTTAAAGATATTACGGGTCCTGTTGGGGGACCTGCTATTTCACTTGGTAATGATGCCAGAATAGATACTCAAAAGAAGCTCAATATTATGACAGGATATAAAACGACTGTTTCTTATTGGATTCGATCTACGGCCACGAACGGAAACGACACAGCGTGGCAAGCCCCTGCCATTTATGGAATTTCCGACGACTGGGTTGATGAAATTTACTTTGGATTCATGGATGCCTCAGGATTTCTTGGGACAAACACTGGTAATGGTGACGAAATGAAATCTAATTTTATCATCAATGATGGAAACTGGAGACATGTTACGATGACTAGAGATGATGTATCAGGAATGTGTGAGTTCTATGTTAATGGAGTGTTAAATAATTCTGGTACAACCCCTGCCGGTACAAAAGATACTGCCGGCAAAGAATCTTTTTCTTGGGGTGCTATGAGATCTTATTTCTATGGAGATGTATTCTATTATCTCAAATCAGATCTCGATAATATCCGTGTAAAAGCTGATGTGCTCAATTCCGATAGAATTAAAGCCGATTATAAATTCGGTTCTCATAATGCCATCAGCTACAGTTCAGTAGAAACTTTATAGAATCAATCTGACAAAAACTTCATAAGTTTTTCCATTGCTTCTTGAAATTGCTCTTTAGGAGATACTAATGAAATTCTTGCTGTATTAGGTGCACCAAAATCTGTTCCAGGAACAATAGAAATGCCTAATTCCCCTAGCAGCGCGTCACATATTTCAGCCGCATAATCATTCTTATCGTCCTTCTTTTTTTTATATTTCTCTATTAAAGGCGTATGTGAAAAATCCAATAAGAAATAAAAAGCTGATGTTGATTGATAGTATGAAGTGGAAAGATTGGTATCTCTCATAACTTCCAAGATGATTCTAGAGTTTTCACGAAGGTGAACCTTAATTGGCCCTAAGTACTCTTCTGTTTTATCAAAATCAAAATTGATAAGCGCACGCTGAATTAAACTATTAGCCCCTGAAGTTGTTTGTCCTTGTAATTTAGCAACAGACTCGCAAAATTTAGTTGGTGCTATAAGATAACCAATTCGCAAACCAGTAGAGGCTAATGTTTTTGAAATCCCATCAACAATAATAGTTCTTTTTAAGAGACTCGGGTCATGTTGATAGAAGTATGTTGGTTTCGGGTCAAAGTAACTTAACTGATAATAAATCTCATCAGAGATTATTGTTAAATCTGGATATTCTTTTATAAGTTCTGCAAAAGCAAACATCCATTCATCAGAGTAATGAATTCCTGCGGGATTATTTGGACTATTAATAATAATCGCCCTTGTTTTTTCTGTGATTGCTTTTTTCACATCTTCGAGAGAGGGGACAAAAACATCAAAGATAGATGACTTAACAATTTTAGGAACTCCATGACAAAACTGAATAATCTGCTGATAAGAGACCCAACATGGAGCAAGTAATATAACCTCATCACCTGGATTTATTAATGTTCCAAGTACATTTGAAATAGCGTGCTTACCACCATTTGTTACTACACAATCGACATCAAGACCAAGTTGCCCAAAATTTACATTTCTAGTTTTTTCAAAATTTGCAATAAATTTATCTCGAAGAGCCGGAAATCCAGCTACTGGGCTATATTGATATGATTTTAAAAAGTCTAATTCACTACTAATTAAATTTGAAAAATCCGATAAAGGTCGGTATGGAAGTTGGCCAGCTGTTAGGTTATAAACAAGCTTTCCCTGTTCTTCTAGCTTAATGGCCTTTGCATTTAACTTTAGAGTTATTGATTCTGATATTGATTGAACTCTTCCAGATACTTCCATTTTTGACTCCTACTACTGTTTAAAAAATAGATAGTTAAATTATATAGGAAGAAATTCGCAATGGAAATATTAGGGAGTAATCAATAAGGTACTGTCACCTTGTTGATAAATTTTCTTGACCTTAACACCTCGTTCCTCCCACCAAGAAGCAAGAAGCCCCTTCTTATTGTCGGACTCGATCCAAGAAACCCCTCTAAACCAGTCAGATATGACTACCTCTTTTAAGAAAAACTCATAGATTTCAATTCGATCATAAGGGGGGTCTACAAAGAGAATGGTACTCTCCTTTTCATCATCATTTAAAGCGAAGTAATCTTTTTTAAATTGCGAGGCGTAAGACTGTAACTTAGATTTATTGAGAACAAGGTCACAATCATTATTACAGTTTTTAAGACGATCATTTGCCGCTTTTATATTTTGTTTTAGAGAAATAAATGTTTTTGAATGACTCTCGACAAAGACCACTTTGAAAGCTCCTCTGGAACAAGCTTCTAGCCCCATAGCGCCTGTACCAGCACAGAGATCATAAAATAATTTTCCAGATAAATCTTGATGGGCGTCAAATATTTTTCGACGAAGCATAACTGATGTTGGTCTAGTCTGAGAACCTTTCGGTACATATAAGGAGAGGCCAGATAACTTTCCTCCTAATATTTTGATACTCAATTGATATCCTTAAATCTTAATTAGCTCGCTTTTTTTGTAGCTGAAGCTCCTACTGACGTCAAAGGAACTGTGAATTTAATTCCACCAGGCAATGATATCACACATCCTTCTTTTTCACTGATGCTCAACGAAAGTTCTTCCATTTGAACATTAAGACCCATCTCTTTATCTACTTTAATATTTGCTAAACTTTCACCTAGAGCAAAATTCATATTAAAATTCATGTCACCATTACACGAAAGCTCAACCGGAGTCCCAGAATATGTGGATTCATAGTTTGTGTTTTCAAATGTGTCTTGATTTTGAAGTATGCTCACAACATTATCTTCTTGTTGTTTTTCTGCCATAACTTCCGCCTCTTGCTCCTCTATTTCAGGCTGTGAAACTTCTATAATTGCATCTAATTCGGCAATTTCAGCATCTATGGTACTTTGCAAATCTATTTGAGGATCATTGACAGGTGCTTCTTCAAAAACTTCCTCTTCACTTATAGGTTCAGGAGTTACATCTGCAGTTATTCCCTTCTCATCAATAAAGTCTTTTTCAAGGTTTTCTATTTCACTCATGATGTCCTGAAGTTCATCGTCATTAAAACTTCCATCAGAATTTTCTTTGTTATCAGCCATTTTTTCGCTCCATTTCTTTTATATTCCTTATTGTATTTTATCGACATTATGAGTACAAAACTTAACAGATCGCGAAAAGAATAGAATCAATCACTTACATAGTTGATCGTCAAAGTACTCAGATTATTAGTCGGTTTTCTCTTAACTTTTCACTCCCAGTCCGATACCTTTTTCTGTACACAATAATGAGACGGGCAGATACAGTAAATTTTATTTAGCCACCACGTAAAAATACGATGAGAGAATAAATTGAGTCAAAAGAGGATATTTAAAGCAAACTCTTGGTTAGTACCATCCTCTGATAATGAAGATGCAAAAGCATTCATGATCAAAAAGGGTCAAGAGAATCCACCGAATCAATTAATCAGAAATTGTTCAAGCGAATTTTCACCATCAAACTTTCTAGTCCCGGGCTGGTCAGGAGAGGGAATCATTTCTAAAGATGCACTCGGTTTAAAAAATAACCTTCAAGCACTAGTATCTTCAGCCACTAAACAATTTACAAATGTAAACTCCAATAAAACATTAAAAAGGTTAATTTACTCTGAGTTCTTATCTTATGCCCAAGAACATAATCTCCACCTTGAAGAATTAGATAACCCTGCAAATTTTTGGTATCACTTACAAAGAAAGTCATCTCCGCATAAACAGATTCTAAAGGAATTTAATGAGATTTATTGCTTTAGAGCAGTAACTGTTTACTTATTTAAAATTCGATTTATTTTAATCCTTAATGAAGAATTAGGAAATCAAATTTCTGAAACTTCCATAATGAACCCTAATAGCTATCTTCACCGAGTTTTTAAGAAAGGCAGTTCAAAAGAGCTTCATGCAGATTGCCTCAAACTCAATGAATATAGTTGGTATAGACCAGAGACTAACGATAAAGAGATCATTCAACAATTAATGATTCAGCTACCTAACGTTTCTGTTACTGAGATTATTAAAATTTGCTCACAGGACTCACACTCCTTCAGAGATAAGAGTAAGCTCGATTTTAAAGATAGTGAATATTCACATTCACTATCCCACAAATCATTTGGGCTTTTTATTAATAAATTATTGGCCAATTTTCCTTTTTGGCTAGATGGTACAACTTCCAACAAAAGAGAACACAAAAAAGATTTAAATGTTCTCAATACTAAATTTATGGGTAATAGCTTAACTTCTCTATCGCTTTCTCATTGTTTAGCTCAAGAATATAATAGCTTCAAACATTGGAGTAAAATAATCTCTCCCGATTTTGAAGGTGCTAAGTTTAATAATGGTAATTTCTTAAAATTTTGTCATGAGCTGCAGTTCATTACCTTTTTAGTTCAATTGGCTAAAAAGCAAGAGCTAGATGCTTTAGACCTCCTTTGTCATGTTATGAATGAAAAGCACACAAAAATGTTTCAACGAAATGATCAAATGTCTATATTTATGGATTTAGGCGAAGAAAATAATCCCCAGTACGATAGGATTGTTATTAATCTTAATCAGTTACAAAAAAAGAATCCACACCATGCCCTTTGTAACTCTATTTATGCTGAGTATTCAAATCTAAATCGGAATGGCTATCTATTTGTCATGTCAAACCAGAGATTTTTTGTTCCCAGTCAGAGCGAAAAAGTTGAATCTGTTCTGAAAAAATTTGATCTTAAAGCGACCATAGACCTTGAGAATCTTCATGGCCGCGGTGAAGTCGGAAATCATATTTTTATTTTCAAAAAGAAGGAAGAAAATGAAAAAACAGGTTTTGATATGAATGCGATTCTAATGGGACCAGCTGTGACAAAGGTAAGAAAAGCATCTTGCCTAACTATGACATGGAGAGGAAAACTTTCTCAATTTAACAATTTTGAAATACTTGTTAATGAACTATCTGCAATAATAGATGAGAAAACGATTACTGATACTCCTCTATATCAAAAAGAACTTGATCATGGACTGTCTTTTGAGTTTCATCAAGATGTCATTGTTAACGGAAAACTTCTCTCCTCTACATCACAAGACCCAAAGAAAATAACACATCCAAATTTTTTCAAGAACTTAACAAAGTCGTGTATGCCTCTGTCAACTTTCTTCAATATTGAATCGATTACAGGCTCCGCACCAACAAAAAATAAATTTACTAACAATTTTCTTGGAATACCTACATGTAAAGATGCTCTTTATCCGCTTATTCTTGTAGTAGATTATAGATCCCCCACTCAAACAAAATTAATTATAACATCTTCTGACTCTTATCAAGGAATGATAGAGAAGTTCGGACATGCCTATTACCAATACTTTGGGTTAACTCCCAAAATTGAAAATATAAATTATAATATCTTTAGAGAGTTCTTTGCAACACCGATAGGAACCCAACTTATTCAACTCTCTCTTGGAGGAAGCTCTGTAAAAACAAAAGCAAAGTTGAATTCATTACTTATTCCTAAGTTTTTCACTGAAGCTAAACCACTTCCAAACCATCTTGAGAATCAGCTAGTTTTTTTAAATGCAAATGATAAAAAAATTATGAGTTTCCATCCTGATAAGATAAGAAATGAGTTTAATCAGGTAAAAGACAATCTATTAAACCTGTCGACTCGATACCCATGGCAATGCTTAAGTCGACTTTCATTATTTAAGTTTAACTTAGAGGCTTGTTTAAAAAAATTTGCATATGATAGATCTAAAGGATCACTTATCGTCGATTACAATAATCCTCTCATAAGAGAACCTCTTCTAAAATTAAAATCCTACCCTCTACTACCAAAACATGAAGATATTTTTGTTGAATTTATGTTCTCAAAACCTGACGATATCCACAACTCCTTAGAGAAAGCAAAAATTAAATTCGAAAAAGAGCAATACTGTCTCGAACTTTATTCTGAAGCTAAGCTTATTATTAAATTTTACTCTGAAAAAAACCTTTTGAAATTTATGAAGTTCATCTTGTCTAAATTTCAAAATGTACCGATTTCACAAATAATTCAATCCTTTAAAGTTCCAAAACTAAGTGAATTTAACCCGGTAATTGAAGAATATACGGTCTTACAAAGCATTCTGGAAGAAATCGATACCAATGCTCGAAGGCAGATGACCGACCTCATAACTCAACAAATATCATCATCTTCAAAGTTCTAGTACTATACTTAGATGACAAAAATTAAGTCAAGTTTACATAAGTTACAAAAGAGCCTGTATGACTATATGAAAGACAAGGCCCTTGGTTATGAATGTAAACCTTCTAAGGAGTTATTAACCTATACAGCTGACCAAAAAAAATACTCTAAAAGAATATTTGAATTATCAAACTTATCAGAACTATTAAAATCTATCGAGCGGTCAGATATTATTTACCTCGGTGATTTTCATACTTTCGATCAGAGCTCTCGCAATATGGAGAGGATTTTAAGAACACTGATCTCTATAAAAAAGAAAAATCTCGCCTTGGGAGTAGAGTTTGTTCAATCTCATTATCAAAAATTTATCGATCAATACCTAAATAATTTTATTTCGGAACATGAGTTTTTAGAGTCGATTGAGTATAAAGAGTCTTGGCACTTTCCTTGGAATCATTATCGATTTTTCTTTCAAATGGCTAAGAAGTTTAATCTTAAAATTCTTGCATTAAATTCACCTGGAGATTTAATTTCAAGAGACAAGCATGCTGCAAAAAGTATCGGTCAATATTTTGATCAACATCCCAGGACAATGTTACTAATATTATTTGGAGAGCTTCACATTGTCCGCGATAAGTTACCGGCCTTGGTGTCTAAGAAAAAGCCATTACTCGTTCAAACTATTATCCACCAAAATTTAGACGAAGTTTTTTGGAAGTTAAAAGAAGACCAAAAAGAAAATCAAGTTATAAAATATAATGAACTGGAATATTCGATTCAATCATCCCCTCCTTGGGTAAAATATGAAAGTATGATTTATTGGTATGAAAATCTTTTAGAAGATCCTGAGTTCGAAATACATGAATATGTCATGGATACAGGCTTAATGACTTTTAACTCAACGGTTTTTGATACTTTTACTTATATTAGTGAGAAGCTAGTTAACATTTTTAAATTAGATATTAACTCAAAAGAAATTGAAGACTTTAACTTATATGATCATTCTAAAATGGATTATTTACTATCACTCATTGAAGAACTTCCTAGGAAATCTGATATTTTTTTATATAAAAAGCTAATTGCAACGGGACGGTCTTTTAAGTTGCCAAATAAAAGAATATATTATTGTTCAAATTATTCTATAAATCGTATTTCATTTTTAGCAGGGCTTCATCTACAAACAATCATTTTAGCAAACAACGGTCTTTGTGATTATAAACAAAATGACAAGGTCGCGGCGACAATAAAAATGATCTATCAAATAATAGTTGCATATTTTTCATCAAAAGTTATAAACCCTTATAGAAAATGTAATCTCTATCAAGATCTCTTAAAAGAAGCACGGCTTGAGGGAATAGATCCTTTGCGCAAGAAAGACATAGATCTTGCTCTGCAAATAATTGATCAACAATATACTAAGGGTGACAAGTTAAAAGAAATTGTTAAGGGGCAGCCCTTAACTAAATTGTATCGCGCTTGCAGCATGGTAGGATACATCCTAGGTGATGTACTTTATGATAATTTTTATGAGGAAGAACAAAAAGACTTTCACTCGATATTAGCTGTAATATTTGAGTGCCTTAATGACGAGATCAAGTTTAACCAATTCAAGTGGACCATCCTCCCTCTTAATGATTATAAGAACTTCAAGAAAAGGTTTTTTTAGGATATTTTATTATCGAGGTCAGCTAAAAAATCTTTCTTAGTTGTTGTTTTCACCATTGTCAGGCCATTACTGCTATTAACACTTTCTGAAACACTCTCAATTACCAGAGGTTTACGTGCAGCTTTAAAGACTAATTTTATTTTTTTTCCAACAGCATTTTTCGCTTTATCATAAGTATTTTCAAAAAGAACTGAGCCACCAAAATCATTCATAAATGCTCTGCAAATTTCTAATTCAGTAGACAATGAATCTTTATCAGTTATAGATCCCAGTAATCCCGACTCTATCTTCAAAAGTGTTTTTGAAAAAGAGACACCATTATCCTCAAAGCATAGTAGTAAAGATCCTCCAAGAGAGCGAACAGAAACTCTTATCTTTTTCAATCCTTCTTTATTATCAAGATCTTTAAATGAATTAGTAAGAACGTGGTAAAAGACTTGTTCTAGTGATTCTTCGTCGGCATACACATACAGTTCATCGTCTATATCAAAGTCTAAGGCAATTCCTCTCGTAAACAACCTATTTGAAGTTAAATTTACTACCCTAGCGAGAATATTATCCAGATGAACAACGTCGAGTTTTTCAGAATAAATTTTTTCATATTGCTGAGTTAATCTTGAAGACCTGAGAGCGTTGTCTGTTGCAACTGGCCCAACCTCCCATGCCTGATTAATTTCTTCATCTAAATTTTGATGAACCGATCCGGTTTCAAAAACTCTAGGCGCAATATATTCATCTGGATCTTTTTCAGATTCAACCTGTCCATTTAGACCGATTTTATTAATTAATTTATTCAACTCTAGTAATTTCGAATTTTCTAAACTTGCATTTAAGAGTTCTTCAACTTTTGGAATAGAAATTTTGTTATACTTAGAATTAAAATCTGTAGCCTGTTCCTCATAATAGGACATCATATATTCAGCATGTTTTTTAGACAAAATTTCAAAAAGCATGAGTCCTACAGTTGATGTAATCAATACCCAAAAGAGGAAACGTAGATAATTAATCTTATTATCTAAAGACTCTTTCAAATTATCGAATCCCTCTAAAACTTTGTATCGAGAATCCTCGATAGTACTAAATCGTGCTCCAAAATTTGTCACAACGACATCAGAACCAACTAAAGTGTCAGTAGCTTCTTTGGAAATTTTTTCATGAAACCAATGAGTATCACTTGCTACTGTGTTTAAAAGTTTGAATGTGCTTGCCAGTGTATATTCGAAATTATCTTCCATCACTCCCATAGCATCGCCAAAACACTCTTCTGTGGCAGCCAGAAAGGCAGAAGTTAAATAACCAGACCCTGAATCGCCGAGTATTTTAGCAGTATATGTTTGAGAAACCCGGGAAAAGCAAGTCCCTAGGCCCTGCCTAAGATTAGAAAGCTCATTTTGCTTTGCCGACGTCTGAAGTGAATATTCTGAAGTCAGAAAGGAGGCGGCAAGAAGTCCGAGAGTAAGTAAAACTCTCTTAGCTTTGAAGAACTGTAGAAAATCCATTTTCATTGTTCGTAACCCTTTGAAATATTAATAAAGAGGCCGTGACCCGCACCTACACCTACTCTAGATTCACAAATATAGCTAAAAAGGTCAAGAATGGAGCTTTCTGCCCACATTTAACTAGCTGATTTTACTTAGATATGACTAGCTCATTGGTTAATTCATTGGTAAATTATGGATAATGAGAGATTTTAATGAAAATGACATTGCCCTGCCGTTAATTAGCGCTTTTTGTATTCACCTGCTTTTCTTTATGCTGATCAGCTACGCAATTAATAATTTCAAAAATGATCAGCTACTTTCAAAAAAATATCAAAATTTAAGGCCATTAAAAATTGAACGTATCAGTAAAGAGCAAATGAAAAAATATAGAACCGTTGGCAAACAAAACGGATCTAAAAAAGCTTTTTCAATGCCTTCAAAAGGCGACCCTAAATCTAAGGTAAAAATAAATGGTGCGAAGAAAATTGCCCCCCGTCCATCAACTGCAAAAATATCAGTGGCCAAAAAGGTAAAAGAGAAAATAAAAATGGTATCAAAAAATGCCATATCTTTTAAATCATTAAAGCCTGTAGGTAAAATCAAAATAAAAAAACTAAGACATCTTTCAAAAGATTTAAAAATATCAAAGGACTCAAATATCAGGGCCCCAAACGTAACAATTGAAACGAAACGTTCAATTGAACGTCAAAAAAGTATAAAGAAAGACCTAATGAATCAACTGGGTCCAGGATCTGTGAATGCTCAGCTCGCCAATAAATCAGAATTCAAAATCCAATTTGAGACTCCTGAAGGCGTTAATGAAGACGAGTTGAATTCTGCAGAGAAAATGTATTATAGCTTCCAAAAAAGAACCTTTGAATCTTACTTCCATTCATTTTTGAAATCATATAATGAACGTTTAAGATCACATCCTCAACTTAAGAAACTCTTGCAAGTAGAACGTCATAAACTAACAGGTAGAGTGACATTCGATGATCAAGGAAATATTGTTTCAATTAAAATGCTTAAATGGTCACAATCAGATGAAGTGCAAAATCTTTTTGAAGCCACTCTAAAAGAAATCCGTTCTCTTCCAAATCCCCCTAGAGCATTACTTCAGAGAGATTCCAAGCAGCTAAACATCTATTACCAGTTGCAGATTAATTAGATCTTTTTAATTTTTATCTAAAGTACCTTAACCATCATGAGAGACTTGAACCTCTCCCACAGGGACGGCGTATAACGAACTGCCCGATAATCAACTTCCTTGAAAAGCTGAGAAAGTTGGTGTTCGAGATCTAATTGTATTTCCCTTGTTATTTCTGGTACTGGAATAAGAGTATCAACTTCTGCTCTCGCTTCTCTTAATCGGTCCCATTTATCTAAACAGTATTCGCAATCGGTGACATGATTAGTAAATTTTTCTACTTTTTTTTCTGACTCATCCTGATCTATTAATAAAAAAATCATTTTTGACTGAGGACAAGACTTCTTATTAAAAGAATCCAAATAAAATTCTTTATTTTCTTTTGAGTATAGAAATTTTGTACCTTGTTCGTTCATAACAATTACTGACCTAAATTATTTGGAGATGTTATTCCAGCTCTGGTAGCCAGATTATTTCTTCCATTTGCTAGGGCTTGAAAAACTGTAGTCTTATTTTCACTTAAAATATAAGTCAGGTCTTCAAACTCAAAATTTGTTTTAGACTTGAAATACAGAACAGTTTTTTCTAAAAGATCAAGTCCATGGTATTCAGAGAAGTCAGGATGATATTCTATTGAACCTGATAATTGATCAGATCTTTTCTGAATTAATTCATAAATTCTTTTATATAAAAATAATTTTATACTGAATAAAGTATTTTCTTTCTTTGTGTCATTTTCACATAATTCTAATGTCTCAACTAATTCTCTTCGTTCTAAGAGAAGAACTGTTATAGAATCAATAATTATTTGTGAGACTTGTAGATCATCTGGTAAAAGACTATAGGTAAATTTATAGAGTTCTTTATTTAATGTTTGTAGAAATTGCTCTAATTCATTCTTCAGCATCATTAACAACACTATAACAATTACTCATTAAAACATCAACAAGGCATACCATTATGAAAATTTCAATAGCTTAGCCTTCCAGCCCGACTGTTTTACTCTGGAATATTTTTCTACGAGTCTAATATTTTATGAAATGATCTCAAAAATTAAAATAATTATTAATAAAGTCGATAAGTTATTGAGATAAATTAAAAAGGAATTGAATATGAAAATTCGATTAAAGTCACTTTCAGCAGCCACCATGATGGGTATAGTTCTACTTACTGGCGCCTCATGTCAAAAGAAAGTGAACACTGTAAATTCTGGACAGACATTTAATAATACTGGAAATAATAACAATGCAACACCAACACCAACACCAACACCTGGAGGTGGAGGTGATCCATATAATCACACTGCTTGTGCAACAGGATCGCCTCCTGGATACGCCGATGCTGGTCAAACAATTGAGTATTATAAATTAAATAGCCCAAACCTATCTACTCATGGCTCTGCTAGCCCGAACAGACACGCCTCTTCTCATCCAAATGGCGTTGTTTGGTCTTCATTGGCCGATATGACTACTAGTATTAGTCAGAATGTTTTGCGGACTAATTCTCGGTTTCATATAAGAGTTAGAGCAATACCAGGACCAGCTTATGAAAATGATAGTAAAGGCATTTACTGTCAGTATATTGCAAATGACTACACAAAACTTCAGCTTGGAATAACTTTAAAAAAGCAAGGTGCTTCCAGTGGCGACTATTATTTATTTGATAATGTAGGAGTGAATCAATTTTCAGGAGTTCATCCATTTGTTGTTCCACAAAATACTAGTGATCCACTTATAATTGAAGTTTCGAATGTTAAGTGGGACTACACCTGTATTGACTATACTAATCAAGGATTTCCTGATGTTCCCGGAGCATGTCCATTTGCGTCTGTATGGGATACGTCATGTGTAGGATTTGAAATTCAATTTGCTACAGATGATACAAAGGACATTCCTTGCCCAAGACAATACTAGATGTTTTGTCATGTTGGACTGAGACATATATCGAATAAAGCTATTTTCGAGTAATGCTCAGTCTCCTCAAAACACCTTTTTATTTTTTGTAATATATTTAAAAGTTTTTCATTTCCACTAAGTATAGAATTCCTTACATGCCCGTTAAATAAGTAATGATTTAGGATATTCACTATATAACCGCTTATTCAAGTTTCTTGACAGTGATATTTTGTGAACAATTTCGTAGTATATTTTTAAAATATTAGCAGATTTTAGTAATGACTCTTCAATTTAGGTAATAAATATCCTTTTTATAAAGGCTTCCAAACCAGTTATCTTTTTTGATCACCTCATCAGTTAAAAGACGTCTAGCAGGAATTCTCATTTCAAAACTTAGGATTGCGCTAAAAACTTAACCTATAGTGAAAAGAATAGAGAGAGAAAGATGCAAGATCATTTATTTATTTTTATGAATTGTATAGAATCAAGCAATAAAAACTCTAGTCAAGATACTTTATTATTTCTAAAGCAAGGTTTTTCTGCATTGCTTGCGAAACCTCTACTAAGAGTCCAGGACAAGTCACATTTACTTCAGATATATAATCACCCAAGACATCAAAAGCAACCCAATCGACTCCTTGTTCTTCCAAAGTCTTACAAATTTCCAAACATGCTTTTTTTTGTATTGGGTTTAAGCTTGCTTTTACAAATTCTGCGCCTTGAGCAATATTTGCCAAGAAATCCCCCTTAACAGGAGTTTTTAATATTGTTCCAATCTCATTAGACTTGTAGAAAACAGTCCTTATTTCTCCATCGACAATACCTTCATAAAAAGGTTGTGCCACTATTGGTCCCATAAATTCCTCTATGGCGCATTCAAAAATTAACTCTAGATTAGTATCAGTCAAAGAAATTTTTTGAACCCCTATTCCCTGATAAAGATCAAGAGGCTTAATGATTAGATTATTATGACCATCATTTCTTAATTCATTACAAAATGTATCAAAGGTCTCAAAAGAAGTACCAACATAAGACTTTAATGAACAAGGATGTTCATAGGCCATAATTTTTTCATTGTTTCTTAATATACCTTCGGGAGAATTGATAATTTTAGCTCCGCACTTTTCTATAAATCCAAACATCCAGAGAAATCTCAGATAGCGTGTATCAAAAGGAGGATCTAATCGCATGTGAAACGTGTCTCTCTCTGAAGGCATGATCTCAACATCTTCAATAATGCTAAATGATTTTAGATAATATGTTTCAGAATCAACCTCTCCTGAAAACTTATGTACATTTAATTTAAGGTCTCCATGATTTCTTATATAAAAATCTTTTTCAAAAAAAACATAGGTTTCTATGCCTGAATGTTGCATTTCAAGAGCTAAAAAAAGAGTCGAGTCCTTTTTTATTACTAATTTCTCAAGTGAATCAATCAATAAAATCTGTCGTCTCGGTGTCATTTGCCCTGCTATAATGAGAATGATTGAAATAGAAACTTATCAAATCCAGTTTGAGTATCACTGGCTAAATATTTTTCATATTCTTTATAGATATAGCCAAAATAATCCTTAAGTGTCATCTTTTTTTCATTCCTAAGAAACTCAATTTGCCTTACATTTTTCTCATAGGTCAGATAACTAGCTAATGATGCATTATTCCACTTCTTTTTCAAAGGTAAGCAGTTTTGAAGAGATAAATCAATTTCTTCACATTTTGATTTAACTGAGGGGTAAAAGACATTTATTATAAACTTATCTAAGATTTCTCTAGACGATTTCCTAGTGAGGTTATGATGCAACTTGTATTCTTTGTTTAATTGAAGAGCTAATTCTGACACTTTCTGATTAATGATGGCATGCTTTTCTCTTTTTAATTGAGATTTTTTAATACTATCATCTGACATATTAAAGTATTCATTTGCCATTTCTCTTCCGAAATAGTTTGCAAGGTTTTCATTGAAATCGACTTCATCTTTGGCAAAAAATATTGTGTGGAATAACTCATGAAAGGTTAACTCTGCCAATTCAAATTCTTTATAAACAAAAAATGAAGACAAAATATTATCGGTAAAATATCCCAATGTCGAATAAGCATATACAGGTCTCATATAGGTTGAAAAGCCCTCTTCTTCCATGTCAGATATATAGTTTTTAGCTGAGTTAAGTTTGAAAAATCCAAGATAGGGAAAGCAGCCCATAAAAGGAAAACATTCTTTATGAGGCCTAATTTCATTATGTGGAGAAGAAATAACCAGCCAAGTTACAGCATCTCCATCTAAAAAGGTCGTTTTTGAATAGATTTTTTCTTCCTCTTTTGACCAATACTTATAAAAGTATTTTTTATAATTAATGATTTTTCTAATTTTAGCTTTATTTTTTTCTGAAACATTCTTATCCTTGAGAACGTCTTCATTCCACTTACCTTTCGAGATAAGAGACATTTGACCTAATCCTTGTTCAAGAATGTATTTTGGTTTTGCGCATGAAGATAGGTGCATGATAATGAAAGCTAAGAATAATGACCTTATAAATACCACGAAAACCCAACTGAGTATTTTAAATTATCCTTAGCCTGATTGATATCGCTAGCGGGAAAAAGGGTATTGACTGACCCTTTTAATGATAATCTCCCAGAAATTCTTATTTGTAGAGAGAAAGTTCCAAAAACAGAATCGACTCTTAATTTTGAAGGGTCTGCATGAAATAGAAAGAGATCACTATTTGAAGTATCTTGATAGGTAGCAGAGGATGTTGAGGTAATAAACTGCTTAGCGTATCCTAAAGAGAGGCTAGGTTTAATTGTAGCATTCTTACCTGTAAATACTTGTCTAATTCCTACACCAAATACTTCATTGTGAACTTTCGATTGGGTACTGATCAGATTTAAATTAAATCCATCTACTGGTATAATTTCATTTTCAGTTATGATCTCGTCATTGTAACTATAGTTTAATTCAATAGCGGTATAATTATATAAAAACAATGCAATAGTTCCTGCCCACGTTCTATCTATAGACTTATTTTGTCTTTTAGTTCCATAGACAGTTCTGTCATATGAAAAAGATCCACTTAACTCCATCAACGCAAAAGCGCTCGAACTATAAATTAAAAAAGTAAAAAATATGGTTATGAAGAGTTTTCGTTCCATAAATATCCTCCTTAGACCATTATAAAACGGGAATTTACGGGCAAAAAGGGGGCAAAGTCCTCTCTTATTAAACTAATGTGCCTAAATCTTTCATTAATACCCCCTGGCAAGAAAGTGCTGTGGCATCTAGGACTTTCAAATCAACCCAATGCCATTTATAATTTGTCTCAGGTTGACCTTTAAAATGGATTATTCGGTTACAATTGGTTCTTCCAAGCCACTTGGTCTCACCTTTAAAAGTTTTTTCTTTTTCCACCAAGACACGATAGGTCCGTCCTTCCATTTGCTTTCGAATATGGAGCTGAAGGTCGAGCTGATGCTTCTGAATCTCTCGTAACCTTTCACCACGTATATCATCTGTTAGAAAATCATCCATACCAGATGCTCTAGTATTTTTCCTTTCTGAATAAACGTAAGAATAAATAAAATCAAATTGAGCATTTGTTAATAAGTCTAATGTTGCCTGATGCTCCTCTTGGGTTTCATTGCAAAATCCTGCAATGATATCTGTTGAGATCACAATATTAGGGTTAACTTCACGAAATTTTGCTAACCTTTCAAGAAAATGTTCAGGAGTGTATTCTCTATTCATACGCTTTAAAACAGAAGCTGAGCCCGACTGAACAGGCAAGTGTAAATGATTAGAAAGTTTCTTCAAATTTCCATGAGCTTCTATTAATTCATCAGTTATGTCATAAGGATGACTGGTCGTGTAGCGGATCAGTTTTAGACCTTCCACTTTCTCTAATTCATAAAGTAATTGAGCTAAATTTTCTCCATTTTCTTTACCGTAGCTATTTACGTTTTGTCCCAATAAAGTCACTTCTTGGACATCTTGGTACTTGACCAACTTCTTCACATCTTCAACAACCTCAACTAATTTCCGAGATCTTTCACGGCCACGTGTATAAGGTACAACACAATAAGTGCAATATTTATCACAGCCTTTAATAATATTGACGAATGCTTGTGGTGTTCCATGATTTATTTTGGTTTCAATACTAAAGTTTGAACTGCGATCCCAAGTATTGACAGCAAACCGGTCATCACCAGAATATGTTCTAAACACCATATCGTTTATTTGATCAATAACATCGGTACCAAATGCAAAATCAAGATGACGGTACTTGGCAACAAGATGCTTACCTTCAGTTTGAGCAATACATCCACCTGCCCCAATAACTAGCTTTTCACCCTTTTTCTTCTTTAAATGCTTCATCTCACCCAAATGTGAGTAAAACTTCTGATTTGCAAGGTCCCTAATCGCGCACGTATTGAACAATACCATGTCAGCTTCTTCGATCTCTTCAGTCTTGGTGAAGTTAAGATTCTTTAAATGGGCCAATAATCGCAAAGAATCGTGATAATTCATCTGACAACCATAGGTTTTCATCCAAACCCTTCGCGGAGGAAAGGTTAAGCCCCCCATTTTGACCGATTTCTCACCTGTTTCGGGATTAATTATTGTTTCTTCACGCAATTTAGAATTGCGGATACCAAGTCCCGATTCCATATTTGCTCCTTATCGTCGCTGTTATATATCCAGTCGATAGTGATTTGATGGCGCAAAATAGCAATGGCTTGATTAAATGTAAAGATGATTAGAAAGTTATGGACATAAGTACTTAAAATTAAAAAGGCTCCAACAATGTCGGAGCCTCGTTAAAAAATGTTCTAAAAGGACTATTTTTTCTTTTTTGCTGCTGCTTTTTTCTTAGTAGCTTTCTTCTTAGCTACTTTCTTCTTAGCCTTCTTCTTAGTAGCTTTCTTCTTAGCTACCTTCTTCTTAGTAGCTTTCTTCTTAGCTACCTTCTTCTTAGTAGCCTTCTTCTTAGCTACCTTCTTCTTCGCTACTTTTTTCTTTGTTGCTTTTTTAGCAACTTTTTTCTTAGCGGCCTTCTTTTTTGTGGCCTTCTTTTTTACTGCCATTGAGTTCCTCCTGGCTGGTTTTCAAAGCATGTATAATTTTAGAATAAACACTATTTTATTTTAACGCAAATAAAAAAATACAAACATATGCCCACAAATTGTATTTTTCATCTTCATGTGTATTCATACTTTCTATCGTCATCTTTTTGCAATCACTTAAATTTCATAAAAAAATCTCTACTCCCTTTCTAGAAAGGACTTTAGAAAAATATATTCTGTTAAATAACATTTATTAAAAAAAAAAAAAAAAAAAATGAACCAAATAACTAATATTTTTTTTTTATTCTAAAAATCTAAAAATAGAAAATATTTCCCTTCCCATAGGATAAAAGCACGAAAAATTGGCATTAATCAGTTAAAATTTTACTTATAAAGTATAAAAATAGAAATATTTTATCAATTTTTAGTAAATATAGAAAAATCTTAATTAAAAAAGAGAAAACGAAGAGTATTTTTCTAAATTGAAGTAAGATTTTAACTAAAATAGATTCAAATTAGCTAAAAAGAAGAATCTTTTTTCATAAATTCATAAAAATATATAAGATTTTACAAAATAAACCCATTTATAGATTATTTTTCTTACTTGAAGACAAAATTATGTTCATAAATTTTATCTGGAGCATAAAAATTCAAATGTTGATGATTTTTTAAGAAGTTTTTCCTTTATATACAAATTTTAGCTCTGTGTTTTCTTTATTGAGACTAATAATTACTTTTCCACCATGTACTAATGAACCAAATAGTACTTCTCTTGATAAACGTTTTTTAATTTCGGTGTCTATAAGCCTCAGAAGTGGCCTTGCTCCCATTTTAGGATCATATCCATTCTCAGCTAACCATTTTTTTGCAGAGGCTAACACCTCAATCTCGACGTTCTTAATGGCAAGTTTTTGTTCTAATTCATCTAGAAACTTTTCTACAATTCGTAAAATGAAGTTTTGATCCAAAGATTTGAAGTGAATTATTGAATCTAACCTATTTCTAAACTCTGGCGTGAAGAAGTTCTTGATTACTTTATCTCTTTTAGAAGAACTTTCGGCTTTTTCAACTTTTGAAAGAGAAATTGATCCTACATCCATCTCTTTTGCACCCGCATTGGTTGTCATAATTAAAACAACACTTCGAAAATCGGTAACTCTCCCATGTGAGTCGGTCAACGTACCATGATCCATCACCTGTAAAAGAATATTAAATAAATCGGGATGAGCTTTTTCGATTTCATCTAATAAAAGAACAGAATATGGATGATTTTTAATAGCGTCGGTTAATAATCCACCTCTATCATGACCAATATAACCAGGAGGAGCCCCAATTAATTTTGCGACAGCATGTTTTTCCATATATTCTGACATATCAAATCTCTGAAGCTCAGAATTTAGCTCAAATGCCAATTGTTTTGCTAATTCTGTCTTTCCAACACCAGTAGGCCCAGTAAATAAAAAGTTAGCAATTGGTTTTTCTTCAGATCCAAGTCCAGATTTTGATGTGATAATAGCATCAGTCACCATCGATACAGCTTCATCCTGGCCATATATTTTCAATTTCAAGTTTTCCAGCAATTTAGAAAGCTTATCTTTATCTTGTCCCACTACAGAGATTTTTGGAATTTTTGCGAACTGAGCAACAATTTTTTCAATATCTTTCTTAGTAACATTTACGCGTCGTCTAGACTCTGGCAATAATTGAATTGCTGCGCCAGCTTCATCAATGATATCAATGGATTTATCTGGATTTTTTCTGTCTGTAATGTAACGAGATGTCAAATCCACAGCTTCCTTAATAACTGCATTGGAGTATTTGACTCCATGATACTCTTCGAATTTTTCTTTTAGACCTTGCAGAATTTTATAAGTTTCTTCAATTGATGGTTCATCTATATCTACTTTTTGAAAGCGACGACTAAAAGCAGAATCTTTTTCAATAAACTTTCGATATTCTTCATAGGTTGTAGAACCCATGATTCGCACTTTACCAGACGAAAGAGCAGGTTTTAACAAGTTTGAAGCATCCATTGAACCATTTCCGGTTGCTCCTGCCCCCATAACCATGTGAAGTTCATCAATAAACAAAATAGTTTTATGTCCTTCATCGGTTAGCTTTTTTTCTAGAGCTTTTAAAACTCCTTTTAATCTTTGTTCAAAATCTCCACGAAATTTTGCTCCGGCCAACAACGAAGCCATATCTAAAGTGTAAATAAAGGTATTTTTAAGTATCTCGGGCACATCATTTTCCACAATTTTTATGGCCAGACCTTCAGCTATCGCGGTCTTACCAACTCCAGCTTCTCCAGTTAATAATGGATTATTCTTTCGGCGACGACAGAGAATCTGAATAATTCGGAGAATCTCAGCCTGTCTTCCCACAATTGGATCTATTATTCCTTCTTTGGCCTCTTCATTTAAATTAATCGTAAACTCGTCTAAAGCTGATCTTTCGTCTTTTTTCTTTTTTCTTTGATCATTGATATTGTGAACCTCAGCATCCTCTGATTTATCAACCTCGTCTTCGTCAGAAGTGAGAGGTTTGTCATCACCGTGGGCTATGGCCTTCACAACAGAAAATCTATCTACTCCCTCATTTAAAATTGCGTAGAGAGCAAAACTTTCTTTTTCTTGAAACATTGCGACTAGGAGATTGATCCCCCTAATCTGTTGCTTGCCTGATGATTGAACATGCATTGCCGCTCGTTGAATAACTCGCTGAACCCCGAGAGAGACTTCAGGTTGATAACGAATTCCAGAATCATTGGCCAATTTTCTCAATTCTTCATCTACAAACTGAGACCTTCCTAATTCATCTATTTGTTCTGCACTAAGAATTGAGAAGTTTTCTTCCTCTTTAAAGAAAGTTTCTAATTCTTTCTTTATTTTTTTATGTGAGCCTCCGCATGAAAGAATGATTTGTCTAACCTGCTCATCATCCATCATGGCCCAAAGCATTCCCTCTAAGGTTAAATACTCATGATCTAATGAATTAGCCTTTTTTATGGCATTATTGATTAAGTACTCTAATTTTTGACTCATCATAATTCTTCCATAGAACAAATTAGTGGATGTCCTTCCTGTTTCGACGTTTGCATTACTTGTGAAACTTTTGTTTCGGCAATTTCATGGGTATAAATTCCACAAATTCCAGTTCCCTCTTTATGAACCTTCATCATTATTCCTTGAGCTTGATCGAGACTCTTTCCAAAATATTTTTGTAATACAAAAATTACGAATTCCATTGTTGTGTAATCATCATTATGAAGAAGGACTTTGTAGCGACTTGGTCGTTTGGCCTTTTCTTTAATAATAGTGACAACATCAACTTCTCCCTCATCTTCATGTTGATTCATTTGGGAGGAATATAGTTTTACGTCTAGGTATTGATTCATAAGGCGCCAATTCCCAAGTCTTTATTGAGGGAAGGAAACCCTTTATTATCAACAGGTTCCCACTCTACTATTATCTCAAAATCTTCGATTTTAATCAAGTCAGTAAGATTCTAGAACTTGCAATTATGTGTCCTCTTCTTTAATCTATACAAATTAGTAACTTACAGTTAATTGTAAAAGGTGATCCTATGAGTTTCTGGAACTTATTTAAAAATGAAGAACAAACGACAAAATCAGAGTCTCACTTGCAAGGCAAAATTAGAGACCTTCTTCCTTACGCCGAGGAGGAAACTCTCATCACTGTTACTTGTGTAGCAGGATTGATGGCAAGAGTTGCTTTTTCTGATCTTGTTATCGATCCTAAAGAAGTAGAACAAATGAATCAATCGCTTGGTGATTTTGCTATTCTCGATGCCCTCCAAACCAAAGCTGCAATTCAAATTGCTTTAGAGGATGTAAAAGCTCTCTGTGGAATAGAAAACCATATGTACACCGATCCTCTTTCAACAATGCTGACAAGTGAGCAACGTTACTCTCTCCTAAAAGCTTTATTCAAACTTGCCGCCTCAGATGGTAAAGCGGAACAAGTCGAATCAGAAGAAATTCGCTTGATTTGCAAAGGACTCTTACTAGAAAATAAACATTTCATTGCTGCAAGGGCGACTGTGGCAGATAGCCTAGAAGCACTTAAGAAATAATTTAAAATAACTGAATAAGATCTACCGTTTTTTTACAAAAAGTTGATTTTGCAGACAACCAACTTAATAATGTTACTATAAGACTCAAAGAAATAGTTGTCATCAGTGGTAAATGAAGGCTTGGCAGCCATAGCCCATCAAAAAGTACTTTCGCTAATAAAAAAGTAATTATAATAGAACCTAAAGAGCCGAATAAACTCGCTGCAATAGTGATAATCACAAACTCTTTAATAGTCATTTGTTGTAGTTGTAATTTGCTAAATCCCATGATTTTAAAAAATCCAATATCATTTTGTCTTTCAGTCAACTGGTGATTGATCAGACTATAAAGAACAAATAGCCCTGCGATGAGACTTAATAATGCCATTGCTCCCATCGCTATGCTCATTTGTTTTAATACTATTAAGATTCTTTCAACAACTCTTGTAATATCTATCACTGAGACATTAGGGAAGAGATCAAAAATTTTTATTTGAACCTCGTCTTTTAATGATGTATTCAACTCTCCACTCACGCCCAAGAATGTTTTAGGAGCGTCATCTAAAACCCCAGGCTGAAACATGACAAAAAAGTTAGGATAAAAGCTGGTCCATTTGACTTTTCTTATGTTCACAACTTTGGCATCAATAGGCATTCCTAAAACCTCGAAACTAACTTTATCACCTAGTTCAATGCCGACTCTTTTGGCATACCTAGTTTCAATGCTTAGTTCCGGAAGTCTACCTGAATCTGCCGTCCACTTACCGTTAAATGGACTTCCTTCAATTATAGTTTCAGAGTCATGAAGATATCCTCTATAGCTTAAATTTGTTCCGCGATTTCGAAATCGAAACTCCCTCTCTTCCTCTCGAGTTAATGCTTTCCCTTCTGGTCGTTTAAATTCTTCATCATTAATTTTTGTAATTCTCCCCCTAACCATGGGTGTAACACCTCTAAATGGAATATCATTTTTGTAAAAGAAATTCTGAAGTGGAGTCACCTGCTCTTCTTGGATATCAAAAAGAAATAAAGTAGGCACTTTCGCTCCATCTACGTCACTGAGTTCTTGCTGAAGACCAGACCTTACTTGTGGAATCAAGGTTAGTAACAGTACCCCTTGAGCTATTGCTAAAAAAGCTGAAACACTAGATGCTTTATGCCGTGAGAGATAGAGTAATGCATGTTTAGTCGTTAGGTTGAATCGGTCACTATATTTTTCTGCTAGCTTAAGCATGGGTAATAAGACAACGATACCTAAAATTGCTTGAAAGAAGAATAGTCCAAAAAATAATGATCCTATTTTTATCGAGTGGCTGATGATAATTCCTATCATCCAATAAAAAACTAACCAAGGGATAAACCATCCAAATCCAAGAGTCAGATTAATCGTTCGAATATCTTCTTGAAAGAGTTCGTTTGCACCAGAGTTTAAAGCTTTTTTTAATAAAGGAAATCCGATGAGAAAAGTTCCAATCACTCCAACTAAGAATGATAGAATTGTAAACTCAGTATCTAAAATAAAGTTTATTTTAAAGGCAAAAAGTTGAGTCGCAATATTTGAAATTGAGATATAAAGAGCATTACCTACGATGACACCGACAAGAGTTCCCAATGTTCCGAGTGTCAGTAAATAAGTGATAAAATATCTTCGTATATCTTTCTTTTTTCTTCCTAAGGCAATATAAATAGCTATTTCTTTTTTCTTCTTAGCAATAAATGATCGAAATAGATAAAAGAGACCTACTGAAGATAAAAACAACGCGACTAGAGAGACTAGACCCAGAAAGTCTGAAAGGTATTGCATAAACAGTCCAACCTGCTCACCAGATTTTTCAGGTGTGACTACCTCTGGTCCGACTTCAGTAAAAATATTCTCTACTTTTTCACGGAGAGCTTTTAGATCAAAATCTTTTTTCGGTAATTTATAAAATAATCCATGAAATGCTGTACTTCCCTTCTGATAAAGTCTTGCCCTTTTCTCTCCAAGTGGAGACATAAATACTTTCGGTACCATTGCTCCCATTTGAAATGTCTGTTGCGAGTCATTAGTAATAATATTTGCTATAATGAAATTGGCATGGCCCAAAGTAATAGAGTCTCCAATACTCAATCCCATTTGTGTCATGATCTCAGGATAGACCCAAACTGTTTGACCTTTCTTAAATTGATTGCCTTCTATTGCATCTGAATGTTTTATTTCAAATTCAAACTCCCCATAAAATGGAAATCCCTCAGGAGCAGTTCTTACATTGATAAGACGTGTTCTTTCAGCCGCTTTAAGCATAGAGAACATGCTTAATCTTTGCACCTTGATAAAAGGTTTAGGCAACAATTTTTCAATTTCTTTCTTTTTTTCCTCTGTGATTGCTACGCGATTATAAATCGCGATGTCTGCACCCAAAATACTCTTGCTTCGTTCATTAATACTACTTTGAAATGAAGCTTTAAAACTAAGTAGGCCAATAAGGCCTATTAGTCCAAACGATATATTTAATATAAAGAAGTAAGTGA
>JABGXW010000070.1 GCA_018675575.1 Bacteriovoracaceae bacterium
AGGCCACAAACGACGAGATGAGAACGTCACTATAAAATCTTTGCTTAAACTAATTTAAATCCGCAGGCTGAATTTGAAGAGCCGACAAGTGGTACTGCGAAGTTTTGTTTTTATTAAATTTGTTACAAGTAAACGTGCCTCACTTAGGATCACTAGACTACGACCGTAGTCTAAGACTCGAAGAGAATAGAATTTTTATAATTGTTGTTGTGATCTATATTGCATCATCTTTTTTATATCTGCCTGCAATAACATCGTGCCAAAGCTCTCAGCAAGAGCATTACTTTCAATAAAGTCATCTGAGCAAGGCAATGTTTTCATTTGATCAGGAAGCCCACTTAGAAAGACTGCTTGATCAATAAAATTACAAAAGCCATAAAAGATAAATTCATTCCAAAAATTTAAGCTAGGCCCAAACTTCATAAAGTTGTGATAATTAAATTGTGTGACCTTGTGATCTTTAAAGAAAGATAACCAACTTTCTTTTTTATGTGTAAGAAGAACATATGGAGTTGTCATAACAAGTGAATAATCAACATATTCAGTTATTCCGGGAAGAAGCCTAACATACCAAAGTTGACCAATTTTCCCTTTATATCCTGCTGTACAAACACTCCAATACTCTTTATTCGTTAAAATCTCTTTTAAAAGTATTTTCTTGCCATCTTTTTTAACGACCTCATATATCCCCATTCTTGAATTGCTGAGATTTTTTAATAACTCTATTTGATCTTGATCAATTTTCAAAGAATCTGCAAGATCAAGAAAAATGCTAGATAAGGTTTCCTTATCTGGTCCAAAACGAAGGTCAAGCATTTCCCATGGAACATAGTATGAGTCTGTAATGGGACTCATTGGAGGAAAGCTAGGCATATATAAATCTTCTTGCTCTTTTGAGACTTTTTTAAAGGCCTTCATTTCTTTAAGATTAGCTAAGCCGTACATGCATGTAGACATAAAGGAAATTGTTGAAATGTAAGCATGTTGAAGAGGATCACGCTCACCTGAACTAAGTTCATCATCCAGCGATTTTAAATGCTCAGTGGCCTCAACAGCAATCTTCTTTGCTTCTCTCATTGAAGAGATGTCTACAACCTTTTTATTTATGTGAAGTAGTAAATTCTTTTTTAGAGAAGCTGATATTTTCCCCATGCGTTACTCCGTAATTAATTGAGCTTACTTTTAAAATATTTCTTTAAGATCGAACTTACTTTATAATAAGTTTTTCTATCCGACCAGCCTTCTCCTTGATTTTTAACCTCAAGAAATCCAAGAGCAATGCAGGCCCTAGATAAAAAACGTATGCAAAAACAATCAATTACCTCTTTCTTTGACCCTTAAAAACTTTCAGCCTCGTTAGTTAAATATTAAAATTGAAATTGCTCTTAAAGAAACCAGTAGGCTTGAAATATTCTAAAAATTTATAATACTTCCCATCCTTTTTTTTCTCTTCCTTAAATTCTAAAAGGCCTAGTGGAACACAAAAACGACTAAGAAATCTAATCGAAAAAGCATTTATGATTTGCCCCTCTGGGCTTGAATAATAAGTATCAGATGTTTCATTTAACAAGGAAGGAAACGCATCAATATAAAATTGGCCTAACTCTTTATTTAATGTCCACCCTTCACATTTTTTAAACAGGAGTAATAAATTAAAAGTAATGCTTCGTTGAATTAAAAAGAACTCAGGATATCCATCACTGTAGGACCAGCTCAATTTATTTGTGTAAGTCATAAAAATAACTTTGAAAAGATCCAGAGTTTTATTATTATCCAAAATGGATAATCCTTTCTTGGTAAGTGAAATTTTTCCTTTTCTCTTCTTTATTAATCCGGCCAAATCTAATAAGTGTTTTAACAAAGTGACCTGTGGAAGATCGTCTTCCTTGTTTGGTTTTCTTGAATACCTCTCTTTTGTAAAAAACTCTTCATAAAGCTCAATGACGAAAGCTTTCGGTAAATTCCCTTTTTGAGTTGCCTTTAACTCACCTACATCTTTTAATTTATTTAAAAGGTAAAGGGACTGTTTTACTAGTGGAACCTCTAACAGTTCTTTGTCACTGGATGGTTCAAATTTAAACAATGAATTATCTAAGCAAAAAGGTGAATTTAAAACTTCATGCATCTGAGATGGTGAAAGCCCCAAAAAAGGTGATTTTGGTATTTCATTATGATTCCGAGTAAAATGACTTAACTTTTCATTCATTTCGTCGAGGGAGTTGTACTCCCCCATTTCAAATTCATTCTTAATCATTTCTAAAAACTGCCCAGAATTCTTAAGTTCTTCTCCATCAAAATCATTTGCTTTTGGAAAAGATAAAATTTTATCTATGCAACATTTTTTATACTTTTTACCTGAACCGCATGGGCAAGGATCATTTCTTGATGTCTTGCTCATCAAGAGTGCCCTTTATTAAATTCTTCTTCAAAAAGTTTCAAGGCATCAATGATTTCAGACCAGCGAGGAACTTCTTCAAAAAACATCTCGCTCATAGCAGAATAATCTTTTTCCATAGCATCAAGAACTCTCTTTTCAGGAATTGCCTTGAATGTTCCTCTCTTTGCTGTATCATAATTGGCCCAGGCTGAACGAAAATAAAGACTCTTATGTGCTATTACCTTTTCAAGTAAATCAATATTAGCTAATGCTTTTTCCTTTGCCTCTGAATTAAGTAAACAATAGAAATCATAGAAGTGCCTTGACTGTCTTTCTGGAACAGTCTTTTCTTCAGGGTAGTGTGCATACTTATGTAGTATAGTTGCCTTTTCCCAAAAAGTTCTTTCAACATTTAAAACTCTTATTTGAGCAGTCATATCACTAAGGCCATCAGGCATAATCTCTACAATATATGGCGAAATATTCTGTATACTAACAGGCCAATGGTCTGACCTCGCACCTAATTCTATTTTTACAACAAGTCTAATATAGTCTAACTCATTTTTTGTAATTTTAGGGTAGTAGAAAAGAATCGTCTGACCATCATTGTCGTCATCATCTATTTCAAGTTTCCAATCGCCCATTTCACTTAGTTTCGTAGTAAAAATATTGTCTATTTTTTGAAGTAGGTCATTTTGAACAAATTTCTGACACTCTTCGCCTAACTCTTCGATAAGCTTTTTTGCCTTCTTCTTTGATACATTCACTGGTTCTCTCTCACCAACGAATCCTAAAAATGAACGTTCAACAGAAATATCAATATCTTCAGAAAATCTTTTAATTAATCCGTAAACTTTTGAAAGAGATGTTCCCCCCTTAAAGGTCAAGTTATGCTTGATTTTATCAAGTAAAAATAACTCTTTCAAAGTCCAGCAAACCCAAAAATCTTTTTCAATAATATCTTCCGGTAAACCAATTTCACTTTTGGCCTTTAAGAAAGCTGCTTTTCTATTCTCTTCCGATAAGTTTATAAATCTATCCATTAACTTACTCTAATATTTTTTTTATTATTATGTTTCTAATCCACATAGGAGCTAAATCAGCATCTTCTCTTAAAATGATTTTGTCTCCATCTGAAAGTTTCTTTTTTATTTTGTTTATCTTCCTTTGGTCTATGTACTCTTTACCCATATATTTGAGTGCTTGAACGACAAGTCCTGAAATTCGTCCTGCCATTGACATATTTTTAGGAGTGGTTTTCTTAAAAGTAATATCCATTTTTCCAATTTTTATTTTTTTATTATCTCCATCAGTTAAAAAAACGACTTTTGCAGGAACTTGCTCAGATAACCCGAGCAAATTTGCTGCATATGCACCCGATGGTTGAATTCTTATCCTATATTTATCTGCTAATGATTGAGCTACTAATTTCACGTCAGGTGGTAAAATTCCAAACATTTCATTAGTCTCAGGCCAGTAATAAATTCCATGTGAAATCCTCTTAATGTCACCCTTTTCATTTAATCTATGGAGGGTAACATGAATTGCTTCCTCACTGCCTAACTCAAGTAAGTCCTTCGCTGTAAAAACCCAGCCTTCCCCTTTAGTCTCGATGTAGTTCTTAATTTTATCTGTTGTAGTAACCTGATCCATCACAATTAACCCCTGTAAGAATTTTACCATGTTTTTTCTTACAAATCACTAAAAAGCTGTAAGATTTTATATATATTTTTTCTTACACATTAACCTGATTTTGAACAGTTATATAGACTTGTCACTATTATGCTACAAAATAGTGACAGGATTCACTCACAAACTTTGTAACCAAAAGGCATATCTTTTAGTTACAAAAAAGAGAGGGCCTTTATTAAAGCCCCCTCTTAGTTATTTAAAGTTAAAAAGGTTCACTACATTCTCCATAACCTCTGCCTCGGAAGGCAAAATGCTAAGACAATCTGTAGCTCCTTTTTCATCCACCCCAGCAACACGGATATAAAATTCCATGGTTTTCAAATCTCTCCAACCACTGGTGGAGGTGGTG
>JABGXW010000071.1 GCA_018675575.1 Bacteriovoracaceae bacterium
ATTTATTTTTTTCTTTTTTCGAACAACCTGTTGAGGAGGAGGGATTGGCGACTCTGGTTTTTTGATAACAATCTCATCAACTACAAAGTAAACAACAACCAAGGCTGCTACTGCTTTTATAATTTTCCCATTTCTTTCGCTAGAACCTGATTCAAATTCGTCGTCGTCATCGGCAAAACTATCTTCTAATTCTTCGGCGTCAAACTGTCTTGTTTTGCCTTCATTTGAATCTTGAAAAGAATCGTCACTTTCCGAGGCAACATCAGTAGAAGTCTGAACATCAACTCGCTCACTTTCGTCCGAATGATAGTCAACACCACCTTCACCATCTTCATCGAATAGTTCTTCATCACCATCTAATAAATCTTCATCACCTTTATTCTTAAGCTGCTTTAAAGCATCTTTAGTTTTTGATTTGAGATTATCCATTAAACCTTTAAACATTAAATTCCTCATTCATATAGTCACTTCAGCTCGATCGAAGATGACTTTCATCTTTTTATCGGCAATAAATGCCTGAAAACTGAGAATTACGGAGTCTTTATGTTAGATAGCGTTGGGCAAAGATCTATCTGTCTGATATTACGAACATTTCTTAGTGAGAGTTTGATAGGCATTATTGATATTGACGAACTTTTCATGGGCCACTTTGCTTTCTGACTCTGATTCTGAACCAATTCGGTCAGGGTGATACCTCATCGCCATCTTTTTATAATTCTTTTTAAGTGAGTTGAGATCAACAATTCGGCTCATTTCAAGAATCTTAAGCGCATCTTGAACTTTGGCCGGGGTGAGATTAGATTTTGATTTATAATTTTCTTTGTTTTTGGCTTTTTCTTTTCTAATAAAAAAGTCAGTTTCAAATTTTTTCTGTTTTCTTGCAGCCATTTTGAGATAGTTATAAAAAGATTTGATAGTCGTATGTTTTAAAAGTATTTCTCGATCTATTATGTCTAATTGAGAAACAGAAAAGCTTTTTAAACGTAGAATGAGGGACTTAGGTGAAGTAATTAACTGCTCTCTATAAACCTTTTCACTAGCTCCGAGTTTATGGATGTAAAGGAGTATGACTGCATTGTGTAAATTGATATCTTCATTGAGTTTTATTCTTTCATTAAGATCACTTTCCCTTAGAATTTCTTCTTTTAAAGTTTTGATATATAGCTTAGAGAGCAGATGCTCAGAGAGCTTATTTCCCTTGATATGATTATAATTTTCTTGCACGATGATTTCTTTGATAAGCATTTTAATCGGAAGACCTGATATATCGAGATGACCTTGATCTTTAAGATGATGTCTAATTGAATTTAATGTCTTTGAGTCACAACTATACCATTGTTCTTTTATTTTTTGAGCAAGCTTATCCTTGGCAGTATTCTTATAAATTTGTTTTTCTTTTTTTACTGACTGAGGAGTAAAAGGATTGCTTCTTATTAAATTCCCTAATTTGAGAGTTTCAAATCGAATCATCTTGTTAAAAGATCTTTCCCAATTTTCACAATTTTTATAAACTAAATCATAAAGGAATCTTGTCCAATTTATTTTCACTAGAAGAGAGGCCATGAAAAAAGAGAGAATGAATCCTCCAAGAACAGCTAAAAGCATCTTATCGTACCTCATATTCCTTATAGAAATGGCAATGTTAAGAATAGACGAACAGCTTTGCCAAGACATATCTCTCTATACTTATTATAAAGGAGCTTAAAAAAAGGGGAGAGTTCTAAGTTGAAATGATGTGAAATCAGTGCTTTCCATTGTTTTTCGCCTTGAAATTCTGTGTCAAATTATAGGCACATGAGAGGCTATTGAGTGACTTTTACGGAAGTTGCAACAACTCGGAATTCAGTTCTTGCTTTAGTTACTTTTTCAGGGTTGCCGCCCTCATCTTGGATATAATGTTTAGTCTCTTTTAGACTCATTTTATATGACTTAAGAACTCCTTCAAGTAAGACATTTTTTCCAACTAAAGTTATTGGAACAAAGAAACCATAGTTTTCAAATGTTACACGGACCTGTCCCGATTGACTTTCAAGAGACATCCAACAGCCTTTTTTCTTGCAGACTTTTCCAACTTTTGCTTTTAATAATACAGGTGAATCAGATGGACTTTTTATTGCATCAGCTAAAGACAGAGGCATGCTTTTGAGGCTGAAAGGTTTTCCATAATTTTCTCCTGCAAAGACAGTAGAACTTAATATGAATACTAGAATCATTAATAACGTTTTCATTGTTTTACTCCTAAAGCCATAGTTTGACTTTTATCTATATTTAATGGACTTACACAATTGTAAAATTCTACAAGGATTTTGGCATGAAAGCGTTTTAATGAAAATCTTTCTTTTTTAACTGGCGGATAAAAATTAAACATATTCATTTTCTTAAAGCGGAAGTTGTTTAAATTACATTGACCAGATGTGGCTAACGCAATAGCTTCCGGGTCAAAACCACTATTTATTATACCCATTAAGATTTCACCGTAATTAATCAATTCTTCCTCGGTCGAATAAGTAATTGTTTCAATTTCAGAGATTACCGTATGTCCATTTCCTACATCTACCCCTCCAAAATCAAATGCCCATGAAGAATCTATAAGTAGTAAAAAAAATCCAAATAAAAAATGATTCATGATCTGTCCTCGGTTAATGGGAAAAAGTGAATATTGAGTTGGTAGACTTCATCAGGATTATCGTATGAACTTGCAAGTTCATTAATTTCTTTTCTAAAAAGCCTTATTTTTTCTTTTAGTAGATGTAGATTTTCTTTTGGTATAGGGAGAGTTGCTCCATTAAATTCTCTTGAACATAAGGAATCAAAACTTAATGATTGTGAGGCCAGCGCTATCATATTCTTATGATAAGCATGTATGGCCGTATCTCTTATTTCGTCAGGAGTTGATAATGCTCCTGATGTTTGCTTGAAACCTCGTTTAAAATCTTTTTCAATCAATTGTAATTCGCATAATTCTTGTAAGGCCTTTTCAATTTGCTTTGTACTTACTTTTTTTCGAAGCTTGTGAGCTATCCATTCTGGATCGGGATTAAAATCTTTCATATCGATTAGGACATAAATTGTTACATAATGCCATTTTGATAAAAAATTAAACTGTTTAGCCTGTAGAGGAGTCAAATTCTTTTTATTCTTCATAAATAAAAGATGTTCTAAAAGTAAAACTTTATCTTCTTTGTCCTGTGATTGGTTATACTGAACTAATGTTGAAAAATAGACTTCATCTTTTTTAGATAAAAACTTTAATGCTTTTACGTATTTCGGAAGAGATTTATTAGTTAGATTTCTCTTTCCATCTATAATCATTTTTAAATGTGAAGGTGAATTTAATCCTGCCGAGAACATAAATGATCGATGAGAGAAATGTGGAGATGACTTTTTTTTAGCACTAAAAAAATCTTTTAAGAAATCTCTATAATTTAAATATGAATTAACTTCTACTTTCAATAAGGTGCTCATTTTAATGGTCATGTTTTTTTCTTTTATAGAGATAGATAAATGTATTCGTCAATAACATATTTGTTACGCGTTGTGCATCCTTTGTAATTCACATTTTTCACATAGTATTTTTTTAAAGGAGATTTTCTTTTCGCATTAAAGTGTACACAAATGTATACACTTTTTTATTGAATTTATTTTTATTGATTTCTTTTTTGTAATAATTTTTCTAAATTGATTTTGCCAGGCAATAAATTGAAGAGAACTAAAATTATAACTAAAACCAAAACGGAGATGAACATGAAAAAAATTATCGCATTAATAACATTATTAGCTACTGTATCAGCTTTTGCTGGAACAAAAACGGTTTCTGGATCAATTCGAGTTAAGGGAGCTTCTGAAGCAGAGATCATAGCTTCTGCAGAAGCTATGATTCCAACAATCTTAGACGGAAGTAACCGTCTTATGTGAAGATCAGTTTTCCCATCTGAAAGATGTACTTTCAGAGCACGAAATATGGTACTTGGATCATTAACTATAAAGAAATCTTATGTTTCTTCTGACGATGTTACTTTTGAGCCAGCCTATACCGGTTTCTTAGGATTTAAAGTAAAAAGATGTAGAGAAAATAACCACTAAAAATTAAAAGATACGCTGGGATAAGAGACTTAACAGCAGCTTGTCCCAGATTTTTTATTCTGACTATTAAAAGGCGCTTCTCCACCACAACCTTCAAAAATGCCAAGATGTTTAGAAAAATCTCCCTTAAATTCAAAATGTTTCTTGTAACGTGTTTGATTTAGCATTAAATATGTATTGCCACAGACTTTGAATTCTTGATTTTTTTTAATTATATGATGATCATCTAAAACAAATTGATCTGGAGATTCTTTAAGGGTACCTTTGTAAATAACAGATTGACCAAAATCTTCACATTCTGTTTCAAGTTCTGGTAGCTTAAAAAGCCTATAAGTAACAGAATAAAACTTTATATCACCTACTAACTCTTCAACTTCCTTGCTTTCAATTGTGATGTCTTCTACTTCAACCATTCTGGGATCAGCGAATCCTGTTTGTTTGGCAAGGTTTAAAAAATCATTCCAATAGAGTGCACCGGAGAGACACTCTCCCCATAGAACTTTGTCATCTTTTAATTCTTCAGAGATTCTTCTATCAGAGTAAACATCAGAGAAGTATAATTCTCCTCCTTCTTTTAAAACTCTGTAAGCTTCTTTAAGCACAGCTTCTTTATCTTCACATAAATTGATGACACAGTTTGAAACAATAGCATCAAAGTAATCATCCTTTAAGTCACATTCATCTAGTTTTGCAATATCGCCTTGAATAAATCTAGTGTTTGGTTTGGAATATCCAAATGCCTTAGTATGAAAATCGATATGGACGTTAGCAACCTTTAATTGCTCTTTAGTTATATCTACTCCAACAACTTCACCCTCTTGTCCGACAAGTTTTGAAAGTATAAAGCAATCTCGACCAGCTCCGGAACCAAGATCTAATACTTTTGTTCCTTTAAGCTCGGCAGGTATTGTGAGGCCACAACCATAATAGCGATTATGAACTTCATTATGAATAAGAGACATGGCGTCTTTTATATGATCTGGATAAACCTTTATCGTGCAGCAGGCATTTGTTTTAAGGTCTGAGCTCTGTTGTAGGGTTTTACCGTAATATTCTTGAACTTCTAAGTTTTTACTCATTTTTGATCCATCGTTATAATATGTTTCTACTTTGTGAATATAATATGAGAAATATGACACAGCAAACGAATAAAATCACTGATCTCCGTAATATTTCTGTAGTTTTTACAATTTCATAGATAGCGATTCTATTGTTTGGTATCAATTTGCATCCAGTAGCAAAATGACTTTAAGAAAAGTCGAGGTATTTCGTACGATATCAGCCACTTGTATTAAATTTGATTTGGCACAGGATTTGAAGTGTATTGGTAAATTTCAATTCCATGATGGACAAAATGAAACCAAAACTTAAACCGGGGCCATGCTCCAAAAATATATTCGGGGGAGTTTATGAAAAATACAAAAAAATTAATGTCTCTTGTGTTGCTCTTAGCATCAGCATTACTTGTTAGCTGTGGTGGCGGCGGAGGCGGTGGAGGCGGAGGCGGATCTACTTACGGATCTTACTCATCACCATATGTAACTTCACAAGCATTCGTTGATGCTCTTAATAATGTTGATCCGCAATATGCAGATTCTTATATTGAGCTTTACACTGATGAAACTATTCGTTCGGGAATCGTTGGTGAAGAAGATTGGTTTGTATTTTATGATGCAAAATATAATGAATATAAAGCGGTTTCTGTTCAATATGTAAGATCAATTATCTATTACGATTACTACTCTAATAACTCGGCACTTGCTGATGAGTTTAGAAATATTGAAGATGATGATATCTTTAGTGGTTTCTTTAACGGTGATCCACTTGGTGATGATTATGAAGTTGTTGATTATGACTTCATTACAGATCTTTACTTTGGTAGAAACTCTGGATTTGCTTACGAAGATGAAGAAGATACATTCGATGTTAACTTAATGACATCTGATAAGGAGAAAATGACATTTTTTAAGAAGGCTTCTGCTATCTCTTTAACTTACAACGTTTCAATTCAAACTTCTATGTCACTTGTGACTCTTGGAAAGAAAGTTGAGAAAATGATCGGTGGTAACGGCGAGATTACTAATGAAGATCAACAAGCTCTAGTAACTGATCTTTCTAACTTAACAGGAGTTTCTCTTGAAGATGTAACTGCTGCGCAAGCTGATGAAAGCAAGAAAGCTGAACTTCTTAAGAAAATTGCTGACAAGATTGGATCAACTGCATCTAACCTCGAGCACAAGATTCTTCCAGAAGTATTTGGTGTCAATTTACTATAATTAATTAAAAAAAGGTGTTGAAAGACACTTACACTTGAATACAGACTAAGGGCCGCAATTATTCCGGCCCTTTTGTCGTTTGAGGGACCTCCTATTAATAACAGGTGGTTACGGCCTTGAACGAGTGAAAATTTTACTTCATTAGAATTTATCTTTTGCGCTGCGTCAGCATTTGAGATAAAAAAGGTGCACGTGAAAATGAAATATTACCTCATCCTATTTGCACTTATCTTGTTCCAAAATGCCTGGTCAGCGGAAGATTTTATCCCATTAGATGACATTAGAATGCCAAGTAATGACCTCATTTATGAGGGGCGAATCCTAACTGCTGAAGAAGCTTATGAGTTAGCACATGATCCGATCAACCCGGTTAATTTAACCTCTTTGAATCCACAACCTTCAGAGATCTGGGAAAATAAAACAATAGATGTTCTTTCAGAAAACCTTGATGATCTGGCGATAAAAGACGGTAGTAAAGTTATTTTTAAATCAAACTTGGCCTCAAATATGGGTCTTTATCGATTTAGTATTAATGTCTCTAATTCTGATGGATCAAGTTCTGTGATGACAGTTCATCTCAATAAAAAACTTCATACATATTTATTAAGAAAAAATGTACTTCGAAAGCTGGGTTACAAAATCCCGGCGATGAAATACTTAAAAAAATTAATCATAAACTTTGAAACAAAAGAAGAGAAAGCAAGATTTATTAAAAGAGAAATTCCTGAAAATACACTTGGCACCTATAAAAGATGGATAGTCAAAGGACTGAATTCAGATGGGGACCCCGATGATTCACTATCTGTGACGATTCAGGATATTATGGTGACTAAACCAAGTTTAAGTGATCATTATAATGTTGCCCTCGGAGTACCTCCAAAATCTTTAACTAGCCGAACTCTTAGATCATTAATAATTCCCTATGCGGCTTTCAACGTTGATGAATCTATTAACAAATTAAACTGGATTGTAGGGCAAATAGATAATCGAAATATCAAGCTTCCGCATGATACCTTGGCCGAATTTAATGCCACGATGGATGATGCCAAATGGATACTGAATAGATTCTTAAAATTAAAACGTCGAGATTTCTACGAAATTGTTAAACTTTCTTATTATCCTCTGTCTGTTGAAAAGCTAGTTCTAGAAAAACTTATTACAAGAAGAAATGCATTAAGTGCTTTATTTGAAATGAATACCACGGACGTATTCTATGATACTGAAATAACTTTTGGCAAAAATCTTAAAAATGGCCGTCTTGAGAAAATAGAATATGAAGGCTATGCAAGTCACTTTGCACATGGATCTCCTGATAGTCCTTTTGATGATTGGGGCTGGGCCATTTTTGATGAAGTTCAATCTGCAGGGATAGAAGAATTAATTGGCAGAGCAAATGATGAGTTAAGAGTCTTCGATTTAAATTCCGCTCGATCTGAACATTTAGCAGGACAGTTTCAAGATGGATTAGAGCACTTTGTTGAGACAGGTGAATTCCTTGAACAATCTGTTGGAGCTTGGGTTTCACCTATTGTGAATGGACAACTTATCTTAAGTCGAAATATTGTTGTTGGAAATTACATGGGTACCGATAACCTTGTGCAATTAGCTGACACGTTTGGCTACGGTGTACGTGTTGGAGTACATGTCGGTTTTGATGGTCTTGGTTTAAATTATGGTGCATCGACATCGGCAACTGTAAATTATGTTAAAACATATACTCACTTAAAACCAGTTAAAAGATTAAGAGACTCAATGAAAGAGCCGTATCAAAATATGGTTGTTCCCATAGTAAAGCATATGATTAGAAAGCAGGTAGATCGGCTTGCACATTTTCAACAAGATAATGCAGATGCAACTGATGAAGAAAAAGACGAAGTTTTAAATGAAATTATTAAGACTTTAGATAAGTACTTAGGTGTTGGAGAATCATTGATTACTACTGAAAGACTGGCTCCAACAATTATGGCCAATGGACGAATTACTTATTCAGGAACCTCTCTTTCTCTAGGATTAAGTACAGAAGGTCTCATGATAAAACGTGTTCACCTTCACCGAAAGGATGGCAATACCATTCAGGTTTACGTCGACAATGGGAAGTCCCTCGGAATTGGAATATCCTTTAAAGTGGATAATCTCATTCCTATCTTGGAAGTTCGATATAAAAGAACGGCAGGAAAATATAAAGTTAATACGTATACGTTGAATATTGACACCGATGAAAGTCGAAATCCTGACTTAATGAGAACTGCAGCGGGATTATCCCATTTACTAAAAAAAGGATCTGCTGAGTTATTAGATGATGTAAAAAGACCGTATTCAATAAATAATAAATTTGTTGATGAATCGACAAAAGCAAAACTATTTCATTGGAGACATAAGACTTTAAGACAATCAGACATGTTTTCAATTTTGACTCCAAAGTACCAAGAAACGAATTATGTGAAATACTCAAAGGCTAGCCAAATGGGGCTTAACTATAGAGCTTTCTTAACAGATATTGTGAATTATTATTTAGGAAAGTATGTCAACGGTCTTCGTCTAAATGGAAACACATGGAAAAATCCAGGACAAACATATTTTGGAGTAGCAAAAACAACAGAAGCTCGATTTGAAGGAAGATTACTTCCTCGTGACAATGAGATTCTCCCTGTGGCAGATGTAAATGATGATGGTGATATTTCAGACCAAGAAGTAAAGGATTATAAATTGGTTGAGAAAGAAACTCTTCAAAAAAGATATATATCAGCAAAGTTTCTCTCATTAACTCATAGAAAAGAAGGGTGGAATATTTCTAGAAGGAAATTATTTAAAGAAGTTAAAGAATGGAATAGAAAATATAATAAGTCTCTCTTTTCAGACAATACTTTGAGAGATGCAACAGCACTAAAGCTGTATAACTTTTCAATGAATGTTAACGTTTATGAGCAAGGAATTGAAAACATTAGAAATCTTTCTAAAAAAACATTAGAAAAAATCCAACGAAAATATAAACGAGAAATGGCGTTTAATAAAAAATGTAAAAACATTCGTTATAGAAATAAAATCGAATGTGGTAACTTAAAAACAATAATCTCTGAATCTCAAAAATGTAAGGATACTCATAAAAAAAATAATGCTACTAAAAAAGCAAAATGTATTTTAGATTTGACTCAGAGACTGGAAAAGTCTCTCAAGTTTGAAGACTTCAGAGATATTGTTGGAATAAGAAACTTATATGTTTATGGGCAAATTAATGGTTTTAGAAAAGATTCAGAAACATTAATTAAGCCAATTAATTCAAATACAATTGGAAATATTGCCAGTAGGCATTGGAACGGTCCCATCGAAGGGGTTCGAGACATTCTAGGACTTCAATCGGGGGAATTTAATGGATCCTGGATGCGGGAGAGTATAAGGTGATACGAAACATTTTAGTCATTCTCGTTTTATTAGGAAGCTTAAGTGCAGTTCGTGCTCAATCTGAAAACACTAGCGAGAACATCATTGATGTTTTATTCCCAAAACAATGGGGACTTGTAAATATTGGACAAAAGATCCGACGTTCTTCAGGAGAACTAACAAGAACTTATGTTCTTGGGACTCCTGGTGCAGATATTAATTGGGACAGATTAGAAAATCGAAATATAAATCCTGATCGTGAAATTATTGTTGCCGTTATTGATTCGGGTCTTGATATTGATCATCCTGAATTAGAAGGAAGAGTTTGGGAAGATCCTGAATGTGATGGTTTTTCTGAAGAGCAACGTGCCAAATTTCCTTGTCATGGAATGAACTTTTTAGCAAAAACAGACACTCAAAAAATCGATATGAGAGATACAACTGGTCATGGAACCCATGTTTCTGGAATTATTGCAGCGAATATTAATCAAGAAGGAATTGCGGGCGTCACTGTAAAAAATGTAAAGATAATGCCTGTAAAAGTTCTTAGTAAAGAAACAACATCATTTGTTTACAAGAAGAAATTAATAACTGATATTATTGCTGATGCAATTGGATATGCAATCCAGAAAAAAGCACATGTCATCAATTTGAGTCTAGGTTGGCCAAAAATAATTGAAACTCCTCGCATGAGATCTGCTCTACTGTTAGCAGAGAAGTCTGGAGTTTTAATAGTGGCTGCCGCTGGAAATAATAATAAAAATGTACCTACTTACCCATGCACTAATCGGGGGGGTATTTGTGTGGGGGCTGTGGATAATGTTGGAAAATTGTCGGAATTTTCTAATCATGGCGGCAAAGTGGATATCTTGGCACCAGGTGAAGGGATTATTTCTCTCTTCCCTCGAAAGCTTGAATCAAGGGCCCTTAGAATTGGAGGGTATGAACTCAAGAAAGGAACTAGTCAAGCATCTCCCTTTGTCGCTTCCATAGCAGCTTCAATAATGCTTGTTCATCCTGAAATTACTCTCGATGAGCTAAAGGCTCGAATTTTAAATTCAGCCAGACCGCCAAACGAGCGACCAGGTAGCAATAAATTTTCTAAGTATGGCCTTGTTGATATGAAAAAAGCGATAACAGAAAAACCTGCTGACTTTGTTACACCAGACTTTAAATCAATATTAGAAATAGGATTTAATTCAAATGGAGAAAGCGGATTTTATATTCCTATTAAGTCTTTCGTATCAGACATAGAAAACTTGAAAATAAAAATAACAACGGACTCTAAAGCATTCAAACTTATTAAATCTGACTTCCTTGTTTCTATTTCAAAAGGTGAAACTAAAAAAATATTTATTCAAGCCAAGTTAATAGATGGAACTCAAGACTCTAGTGCTCATCTCAAGGTTCTATTGAGTAAAAATGAAAAGGTTCTTCATCAGTCTCAAACATTATTAATGCTAACAAGCTCTTTTTTGAAAAAGGAAAGTCTTGTCAGTATTCCTTTGAACTCTATTGATCCTCGCATGGTCTCGTACTTCAAGGGATCTCGTAAAACGGTTCGAATGAAATACATTTTCGACAAGTTTAATAAGTTCAGCGGCCAAGAGTTCTACTATGTGAATAAAAAAATCCAAACAGAAAAAGAAACTGTTCTAACTGCACTTCAAATCAGAGATGGAGTTTACTCCCAAGTAAATCTCTCAATCCCTAAGTCAGGGCAGTTGCTTTCAATCTTTAAAGTAGATATCGATCTTGATGGGAAAATGGATTATTTTATTTATACAATGGATAAAGATCGTGAAAACCTTATTTTCTCATTGAGAAATATGAAAGGTGAACCATTATTTAAGAAAGAGAATTCTGATTGGGTATTTGAAATTGGAACTTTTGAAGGGCTTCCATTAAAAAATGAATTTGAAGCAGATTTCTCATGGATAAAATCTAAGACAAAAGAATTTGGAACGATTTTAGTACCTGCTATAAGTAAAGTTTGGGAGCTTCCTGAAGCCGACAATACCGACGATATACTTGATCGCTTACCAAACTCAAAAGAATTAAGACTTTACTATCTTAATCCTAAAACTAAAAAAGGTAAGACAATTGTCGATGTGAGAACTGTAACCAATTTTAACTTTTCAGATTACATCATTAGAAAGTTCAATTTATTGCCTTCAGAATCTTTTTCTGTACAGACGCCATTTATGCAAACGGAAGCAGAAGAAGCAATTGGGGCGATTCGATCTATACTTGCTGTTGGTAGAGAGTTTAAGAAAAAATACTTCTTAGTAACTTTCAAAGACACTACGAATTTTGAGTTAACTCCAATGAAGGTGGATAAATCTTATCTGGAAGGTAATTCTGTTTTTCCTCTAAATGACTTAACTGCTAAAAACAATCCGGGTGATCAAGCAACTTATATGGTTTTGAATAACCGTGCAGAAGCGAGGCTTTCTGTAGTGAGTAATAAAGGTGAAGAATCAAGAGTTGAAAGAAAAAATGATTCTTGGGGAGATCCTTTCTTCTCTTATATTGGTGCTTTTAAACAAAAGACAAAAAATCTCTTTTTACTTGAGTCACGGTATAATGTCTATGCTTTAGACAGTGATGGAGGAGTTAAAACATTACCTGTGAATAGAGACTCATCATTCCCTGGATCTAAATTTGCAGAAACAATGGATCAGGCCGTTGCATTTCATAAGGGTGAAATTCATCCTGCAGTATTTGTAAACTCAACCAATGTCTTTGGGAATAGGGTCTATTTAATGGTCCATAATGGACAAGAATTCAAGAGGCCTGTGAATACTTCACTCAATATTCCTAAAAACTGTATCGATTTAAAGCCTGCTCGCTATGGTGAAAAAGGCTACCATTTTCAGTTCTTATGCGTAGAGTCTGATGGGCGCGTTTCCATAAAACTTCTTCCTTTTGAGTATTAGTCTAAGGCGAGAGCGTAAGTATCTAATATTTAGTATATTAGACTCAAAAATAGAGGAAAAAAATCACCCTAACCCTTTTTTTTTGACTACTTAAGTGTTAATTTCGCAATCTGACATTTATCTTTTTTTAACTAAATTAATAACCTGCTCAAAGCACTTACGACTTTGAGCCGTTCAGTCCGGGAGGAATATATGATTTATGAACTCGCCATTGTGGCACGTCCAGAATCTAATGATGATCAGGTCAACGCACTCAAAGATGTTGTAAAAGAGGTTTTAAGCGCTTCAAAAGGTGAAGTACTTTTAGAAGACGATTGGGGAACTCTTACTTATGCTCAACCAGATAAAAATGGTGGAACAAGAGGTCGTTACAGTTACTTAATTTTCAAAACAGATTCAATCGAAAACAATGTAGAATTAGCACGTCGTTTTAGAATTTCTGAAGATGTTCTTCGTCATCTGATTGTAAAATTAGCAGACGACAACACTGATCAAGAAGCTGTGCTTAAGAACTACAAATGTCCTTATTCAAAATCGAATAATGGATCAGTTACTGATGAGCCTGAATCAGAAGATTCTGATGATAACGAGAGAAAAAGATTCAGTAGAAGAAAGAACTGTTGGTTTTCTGCAAGAAAATTCAAAGCTGATTGGAAAGATCCAAAAACTTTTGGTTGGCTAGTGAATGAATTCGGAAAAATTACACCTGCTAGAGTTTCCGGTATCAGTGTTAAACATCAACGATTTGTAACAACTGCAGTTAAGAGAGCGAGAAACATTGGTATTGCTTCTTACCTTTCTAACTATACTGCTGAGTAGTAAAAACACTAATAGTTAAGTTGATCCATTGTAGATCAGGATAATTAATGAACGAACAACAAGAAGAAATATCCATTATGGAGCAAGATAAGAATTCAGTTCTTAAACTAGTATTTTTAGGCGTAATCAGTCTCGTCTTATGTGCTTCTGGACCTTTGTCTATGTTTGCTACAGTTCCACTATGTTTAGTTCCATTGCTTTTTGGAAGAACAAAAGGGCTCATTCTTGTTGCGATAGGATTTTTAATTACTATTGGCATGGCCAACATATCTTTAAACTTTACTCATGTATGGGTAGTTTATCTCTACGCTGCTCTTAGCAGTATAATCATTTATGAAATGATTTTGAGAAAGCTCAACCCAACAAAAGGCGTTGTCGTCTCAGGACTTTTAGTTCTGGGTGTGATTGCAACATTATTTTTCACATTTTCAATGAGCACAGATACTTCTTTGGAAATGGAAGTTGAAAAATCAGTCATGACCATGATTGAAATGATCAAGTCAAATAATGAAAATGCTGCCGCATTAAATGGCACAGATGAAAAATCAATAGCTCTTAGAGAGTTTATTGATAAGCCTAAAGTATTTGTGACAAGGGTTATGAACTGGCTTCCAGCTCTCGTTTTTGTATCAGCATTCTTTACCGTGTGGGTTTCATTCTTTTTATTATTAAGAAATGCTCATCTATGGTCAAGTCGTGTGGATTATCCATACACCTTGAAAGATCTTACAAACTTTAAACTTCCAGACTTCTTTGTTTGGCCGTTAATATTAGGACTTGTATTATTTGCTGGTGGCGAATATGTTTTTGGACCAAATTTAGAAATAATTGGTGTAAATTTACTCTTTTCTTTAGGGGTTTTTTACTTCTTCCAAGGATTTGGAATTTATTTGGATGCATTAACTCACTTTAAAATCTTTGGCTTATTTCGAACGTTATTAATCATGATGACATTATTTATGGCATGGCAAGTTGTCGTGATTGCAGGAGTGTTTGATACATGGGTTAACTTTAGAAAATTTTTTATAAAAAAAAAACAAAATGATGAAGGAGATATACTATGAAAGTTATATTAACAGAAAAAGTTTCGACTCTTGGAAATATCGGAGATGTCGTCAATGTTTCAGCAGGGCATGCCAGAAATTATCTTATTCCAAAGAAGTTTGCTGTTGTAGCTGATGAAACAAACAAAAAGACACAGGTACATTTACAAAAAATGCTTGCTAAGAAAATGGAAGCAGCTAAGAAAGTAGCAACTGATCTAAAAAATGAATTAGATAAAGTTGAATTAGACTTAGTGAAAAAAGTGGGTGCTAACGGTACACTATTTGGAACCGTTACAACTAATGAGCTATCAAAATTATTAGCAGCGAAAGGACTAGAAGTTGCAAGAAGAACAATTTCTCTTACGAATCCAATTAAGAGTGTTGGTGAATATGAAGCAATTGTAAAACTCTTCTCAGGAGTTGAAGCTACTTTTAAAGTTAAAGTAACTATGGACCCTAAACAAGAAGAACAGATGAAAAAGAAGGCTGCCGAAGCTGTTGAAAGAAAAGCTGCTAGGGAAAAAGAAAAAGCTGAAGCTCTTGCTGCTGGAGAAACAGAAAAAGGGAAAGAAGAAGTCCCTAAGACTGAAGACCAACTTCTTTCAGAAGAAGCGGGGAAAATCCTTAGAGATTAATTTTAATTAAGCTTATCTAATAGAGCTGGGAACGTGGAAACTCGTTCCCGGCTTTTTTCAGTACATATCTAGGAGACTAAGATGGCCCAAGTTAAAGACCTTCCTCATGATTTATTAGCAGAGAAAACATTATTAGGTTGCTTGATGGTTGATGGTAGATCTTATGATCAAATGTCTGACTTAAAGTTAGGAGGTAAAGATTTTTATCATCCTCAATTTGGTCTTATTTTTGATGCAATTACTAATTTGACTCAGGCAAATAACCCAATCGATTATATTACTGTTTGTGGAAAGCTTACAGAGAGAGGACTCCTTGAAAAAGTAGGTGGACAGTCAGCTGTCCTCGAAATTGTTGAAGAACAAGCTTCGACAGCAAATATTTATCATTACGCTAAAATTGTTAAGGATAAATCATCCTTAAGAGAAATTGTACGTACTGCCTTTAGAGTGGCAGATATGGGAATGGAATATACTGGAAAAACCGAAGACTTTTTTCAAGAAGTTGAAAGTAGCTTTTTTAAATTAACTAATGACGCTAAGTCTGGTGCCATGGTTCAACTTAATAATTGCTTAATGGAAAACCTAAAAGAGCTTGAAGATACCTCAAGAAAAGCAGGGGAAATACAAGGTCTAAGCTCTGGTTACCCCGAATTAGATAAATTATTACTAGGTATGCAACCTGGACAATTAATCATTCTCGCTGCCAGACCGGCAATGGGGAAAACCTCATTGGCTCTTAATATGGCCATCAATGGATGTGAACAGTCTAAGCTTCCTGTTGCAATTTTTTCACTGGAAATGCTTTCTAATGAATTATCGATGAGATTACTTTCTGGTAAAGCAAAAGTTGATTCTAAACGAATTCGAACCAAGAACTTTTTTGATCAGGACTTGCGGTCCTTAGGAAAAGCTGTTCATGAATTATCAACTTTTCCTATTTTTATCAATGATAGTGGAGAATCTACAATTTTAGATATTCAATCACAATGTCGTAAAATTAAAACAGACCAAGGTCTAGGACTCGTTATTATTGACTACCTTCAACTGATGAGTTCACCCGATAAAAGATTACCAAGAGAGCAGCAGATCTCAGAGATGTCTAGAGGGTTAAAAAATATGGCGAAAGATCTGCAATGCCCAGTTGTAGCACTCTCTCAGTTAAATCGTGGAGTAGAGGCTCGACCAAATAAGCGACCATCCACAGCTGACCTAAGAGAGTCTGGTGCAATTGAGCAAGATGCGGATATTGTAATGTTTGTTTATAGAGATGAGGTCTACAATCCAGATACAAAAGAGCCTGGAATAGCAGAAATTATCGTTGGTAAAAATAGGGCCGGAGAAACTGGTACTGTAAAGCTCGCATGGGTTGGAGCTTACACAAGTTTTGAAAACCTTGCACCTGGTCATTATGCTCATGAAACAAGCGCACATTGATTCTATGGGAGGCCCTTACAGTTATTTATTTTTAGGAAATGGAAAGATTGAAAAACTTTCAAGACCAAAATGTGGATATATTTACTTCAAAACCTATAGAAAAAACTTACTCACCCAAGAAAGAGAAGAATATTCATTTGAGCATTTTATAAATAAATTAAATCAATCCATGCTTCTCCCTAAAGGTAATGATAAAAGAATAATTCACCTCTTCTATGAATCGGGGCATTATATTCTACCAAATCCCTCAGAAAGTTCGCAAATACAGTCTCTTAATAATGAACAAATTCTAGCTGTTGATCTTGTCTATAAATATGCTGAGGTGGAGAAGATCAAAGCCTATGATGATAAAATAAATACTCAATGCAAGAGTGAAGAAAAAGTTGATCAAAGTAAATACCGTCAGAAATTTCTCCAAGGTAGAGAAGAATTAATAAAAGGAGAATGTTACCAATTTAATTTAACGTACCCCAAAAGAATAAAACTGCCTGAAGGATTTAGCTTTTCTTTTATTTTTAAAAAAATGGTATCCGATCCACAGAAGGCAGGAGCATTTGCTCATGGCACATACTTAGGTGGTGAGCAAATGGCCTTGATTTCAAATTCTCCGGAATGTCTGTTTCAGGCCGAGAAAAAAGATAACGGCATTCATATATGGACTATGCCAATTAAAGGAACTATTGATAATGTAAATAATGAGACCAAAAGGAATTGGAAGCTCCTTGCCCAATCAAAAAAAGATGAGGGCGAGTTAAATATGATTACAGATCTTCTTCGGAATGACCTTTCTAGAATAAATAATTCGATATCGAAAGTCGTTTTTAAAAAAAGAATGTTAGTTGTTCCTGGACTCATACATCAATTCAGTTTAATTGAAACATTGTTACCATTCTCAATTTCCTTAGGAAAAGTTATTCAGTCACTTTTCCCCGGAGGAAGTATTACTGGTGCTCCCAAAAAAAATGTGATGAAAATATTAGATAGGTTAGAAGGCGGAAGGGAAAGAGGATTTTATACAGGATCAACAATACTTCTCGATAAAACTAGAATGGTGGCCTCGGTTAATATCCGTTCAGGTGAAATTGATTTAGAAAAAAAAATAATGAAAGTTGGTGCTGGTGGAGGAATCACTTTACTAAGTGATTCTAAAGAAGAATATAAGGAGATGGAAGACAAGAGGGAAAGCTTTTTAGATCTTTTTAATTAGACTGCGTGACTGCCTAAGAGTGATTTCGTATTTCAATTAAAAGAGGAGCTTGTAAAACTCCTCTCTTATCGCGATGAGATGTTATATATTTATTTTTTGACAATCAAGGCCTTTAGACTTTCTATCTCAATTATTTTTCCTTGAATTTCAAAGAAATCAACATTGATTAATTTTAATCCTCCGTTTCTTTTAAACTCTATTCGCTGAATATGAGACATTTTAAAAGCCTCTTTCGCCGTTACTAAAACTTTAATTTTCTCTAGAGGAATGGTAAGGCCTGCTCCAGTTACTTCACCTAATAACAGATTATGTCCATTGTTTAACATTTGCTGAAGATTCATTTCTTTTTTCATCATGATATTTTTAACAAATCCTGCACCTGTCACCTCGCCTGCATATAAAGTTGCAAAGGAGAAAGATAGCAATAATAATATAATGATATTCTTGAGTTGATTAATTGATTTCATTGTAAAACTCCTTCTGAAAACTGATCATGAGATAAAGTGTCACAGACTTGAACTGTGAAGTAAGGGATTTTTCCTTCATAAAAAGGTGACCTCATTATGTCGTATACTTTTTTAATCGCCTCTTTCTGAACTTCTTTTATCTTCTTAATTCCTTCTTCATTGAGAGTTTCACTTAAAGTATAGAATAAATTCTGTCCTGCTTTAACTTGCTCAGGTTTATAAAACTTCATTAACTCTGGCAGATGATCTGCTGCTACATTAAGATCTAGGCTAAAATCTTTTTTCTTAGCATGTACTTGATCTTTTTTAATATAAAGGAATCCTTGTTTCAATAACTTTGAAAGTCTTTCTAAACCCATTTTTCCGTATAATTCAGAAATTCGCATTTTATCAGTTCCTTCTCTATTTGCAGATAATTTATAGATGAAATAGCTTATCTGATCTTTTAAGGCCTCATTTAAATCGTTGTTCATTTGGTGAGGCATTTCTTTTTCTATATAGGGAGCGAAAGATTTTTTTAATAACTCGCCAACTTCTCCATCAAACATTGTGACTAAGTGGGATAATCTTTTTTCCTTAGTCGTTGCAGATACTAAACCTAAAACGACATGTGGAGTTGGCTCACCTTTTCCTGAATTATTAACAAGTCTTCTTAAGGTTGTAGCTCCTACTCCTGACTTTTGTGCTAATCCATTGATACTCATATGGGGGTATCTTTCAAAATAGCTGTTTACAATATTTTTTAATTGTTCGTTTAGGGTCACTTAAAATCCTCTTTTATTGATCCTGTAATACTCTTTTACCGACCCTAAAAAGACTAATCAATCTATTCCCAAACTTATTTATTAATATGAACTAGATGACATCTTTTTTCAGAAACTCTCAGCTCGTTCATGTATTAATTATAGGTTGGATGTCTAAATGATCCCATTTTGACACCTAACCTATAATTATTTTATCTTCTTCTGGGAGATTTGAATCTTCCTCTTCTTCCTTGGTGTGGGAAGGCCCTCACACATCTTCTTATTCTCGAATTGTATTCCCATCCTATTTGGCATTTTGGATTTTTGCCAAGGCCATTTCTATACCCATTTCCGCCATGTGATCCACAAGGCGTTGCATAGATTTTTATTTTTACTTTCCCAGCGAGGTCAGCTGAGTCCATCATGATAAATGCTGATGTTGATTCTGGATCAACTTTTCTTCCCATGGCCGCACCAACTATATTTCTCATGCTTAATTTAACCTCTCTGTCGCCATGGGTAGAGCAAGCTGTGTGCATGGGAATTGATAATGTTTTTGAAACTGTCCAATCTTCATCTGTTGGACGATTCCACATTTTATGAGCAATTAATTGTTGATTTCTTCCTGTCCGTCTACCCATTCCATTCCAATTTAAAAGTGAAGATCTGAACATGGCCATCGACCCTCTCTCTACGGAAGTTGCACCTCTAAAGTCGACTGATATTTCTACTGAATCAACTTTATGACCCTCTGGGATATTTGCAGTCAAGCCAATTTTACAATGTTTATTCGACCGCTTTACGTTGAATCGTGAACCTGGTTGGTCTTGATCATTATCATTATCTCCATCATATTGAGGAACTTCGGCCATAAACTCATCAAATAATAATGTTAATGCTGATCCGTCTGGAGATGTAATAGTAGAGGTTGTTCCTAAAGCACATCCCGTTCCATTCATTTTTATCGAGCTAAATTGAATTGCCTCTTCATGAGCTCTTACTGGTGATGCCATCATTAATACTGCTAATGTGGCCAATGTTAAGATGATATATTTTCTAATGGTTTTCATGACTCTCTCCCTTTTTCTTAGTCCCATTGCTATCTCTTTAGTAGCAACTAGATTCTTTGATTGCATTAGTAAATCACTAATCTTGGTGATTACTGCGCTACTTGGAGGGGAGTCTCTTTTAAATATAGTTGTTTAACCCATTTCAAGCTTTGAGTTGCACCGGGTGGCGCAGTAATGAATGCTTTTTGTTGATTCGACTTTAATTTTGATTTTCTAAATGTAGATTGGTTTTCAAAGAAGCATGAATATGTTTCGAATACAGGAAGGCACACAGAACATACAACAAAACGCAGGCAAAGAATTTAACTTTAAATGTATGAAGTGAAACTAACAAAGGGGAGAAAGGATGAACAAATCATTACGAAAATTATGGGCATTAGCAGTAGTATCAACAGCAATTTTATCAGCACCAATTATGGCATCAGATGATATCTCTTTAGGAGAACCAGGTTATGGTGGGTCAGGTTGTCCACAAGGATCTGCTTCTACAATCCTAAGTCCAGATGGAAAAGCACTTTCGATTCTATTTGATGAATTTATGGTTGAAGCGGGTGGCGACACTCGAAAGAGAGTTGCAAGAAAGACTTGTAATATTGCTATACCGGTTCATGTGCCACAAGGTTTTAGTGTGTCCATTATTGATGTTGATTATAGAGGATACAATTCTCTACCGAGTGGATCACAAGCGACTTTTACTGCCGAGTACTTCTTTGCAGGGCAGAGAGGGCCTAGATATAGAAAAAACTTTAGAGGTTATACGGATGATGAATTCTTGATTTCCAATAAACTTGGTGTGCATGCATTAGTTTGGTCAAAATGTGGAGCTGACGTTAATCTTCGTGTGAACACAGGTATGATGGTGAGAACCAATAGATACAAAGACGAAGCTCTTAGTATGGTTGATTCAGCTGACTTCTCTGCTGGTATTGTCTACAAACTACAATGGAAAAAATGTCATAGTAGTCCATATGATGATTTCTACTACTAAGGATAATAGGACTTAGTTCCCTTAGATGGGGTTCGGTAGCAAAAGATTGGCTTCTTTTCGAACCCTATCTATCTAATAAAGTTAAATTTTTCAAAATTTTTCTTCTTATAGTCTTATAAAGCCTGACATCAAATGCTCAAAACTTTCATTTTTGTCCACATTTTCCACAATATTATTGATAAGTTCATTAATATTGGGATATTTAATCGAGTTTACTTAAAGAAATACCTTAATACGTGTCTTGAGGGCCATAAAATAAAATTAATTACAATAAATGTTTCCACAATATAATAACAGTTTTTTAAACTTAAAAAAACTTACATATTAAAATATGTGCCATGAAACATTGACAGTAATTTTCATACATAGATATGATTTCCATGCCAATGAATGGATTTTAGCAGGAAAGCTTAAAAATGCACGGACACATTTTTAACAGCTGAAGAATGAATACAAAGGAGTGTACACATGGCGGCAAATGAATTACCAAACCAGTCTAAAGAATTGACTAACGAGGAAGATGGGACACAAAAGGTTCTTCTAGAGTCATTATCTGAATTAACAGGATTTCCTGTGGAATTCATTAAAAAGGAACTGCTTTTAGAAGGCGAAACACTAAGTATGAATGATTTAAGAAAATCTATGGCAGTTTATTTAGAAAATACTGTGCAAGAGCTAAATTCATAGTTGTTGTAGATTTCAGAAGCTTTACTACCAGAATGACTCTTTAAGTTCATATGTCTACATCATTAGGGAGGGCCTACATGGATGTAGGCTCCCTTATTAACAATCAAATAACTTTTATAATCTTGCAATACATGTTTTAATGATTTTGCTTACTTAATTTTGGAGTTTCAATGAAAACTTTTCGCAATGTCACTTTATTTATATGTCTATTTTCTTTTCTGGCCCTTCCAACTTCTGAAGCAGCAGATGATATCAATCAAAGAGTTTTAGTTGTGAGAGTGAAAGGTGACGTAACTGTAGGTGGAACTAGTGTTGATATTGGTGATTCAATTAAAATTGGTGAAACAATAATAGCTGCTGGAAAAAAATCTTATATTCAATTTCAATTTGCTTCAGGAACTTTGATAATGTTACGTGATGGAATATTAAAAGTTAGTAAAATCAAAACCAAATCAACCGTTATAGATCTAGTCAAGGGAGTCATCTTTTCATTTGTTAAAAAACAAAATGGCAATAAAGTTAAAATTAGGACCAGTAGTGCATCCATGGGCGTTCGTGGAACAAAATTCATAGCTATGGCAAAACCGAATTCGACCTATCTCTGCGTGTGTAAAGGTGTTGTAAATATTAAAAATAAAACAGGTAATATCGATATCAGAGCTAATGAAGATATCACAGTTTCACTAAAGGGTAAAATGTCTAAGGCAAAAGCAAACCTTCAAATGTGGGACATGTCTAAAGAAGGATTTGGCCTAATGGGAATGGAAATTCCAGACATAAACTAAGTCCTAAATATGTCTAAATACTAGACACTGTCAAATATTTGTCTCGATTTAGCTTTCTAATCTAAGCTTTAAAATAAGAAAAATTGTCTAGGGCCTCTCTGACACGTCGTTTTCTAATCTGTCGTAAATAGGCTTTTTTGGCACATATTCTGCAGGTATATAATTACTTATAAATAATTTCAAAAGAGATAATTATGAAAAACTTATTAATGACGATTGCTTTACTTCTATCTTTTACGGCCATGGCAGATGAGAATTGTGTTGATTGTACAACACGTAATCAAACTGGTGGAAAAGTTTCCATGAGTGGAACTAATACCGGTGATCTTCATAACGTTGGACGTGCACTAGCATCAACTGCAAAAGTTCCTAAGAAAATTATTGAAGAGGTTTGTGAGTTTATGGAAGCGAGAGACTTTCCAACAGTTTTAGTCGTTATGAAAGAAGAAGGTTTTGAATTTGATAAGGTTTATAATCAATTGGTTTGTAGACAATCTCTTCCCACATTAATGCATTTTGTAGTCGATAATCCAGGAAAGCATGGATTAAATATTTATAAAATGATTAGTTACTTTGATCAAAAAAAATTAGATGATCCTCATTTTGATTATAAGAAAATACTAAATATAAAACATGTTGTTGTTCTTGAAGGTATTACCTATGAAACGACAATATTGGATAGAATTAATAATAGGCTTGAAGATTTAGGGCCTGATTCTAGGAAGAAACTAGAAGGTTTTAAAAAGTCAATTATCAAGCGAGGCGCTGTAACAGTCGAGCAGATGAGTAGTGGACTTAACTCGTAAACCTCTCTAAGCCATAGAAATTATTGCCTAATTACCTAACAACTCAAGTAAGTTTTCAGAGTTCATCTTATTCTGTCCGATTAAGAGATTATGGATAATTTAAAACGACTAGTACATTTATTAATTTTGATACCCCTCTTTCTGTCTAGGCCTTCTTGGTCTCTGACGCATTCTGATCATGATCATAAAGATTATACCGATTGTCTCTATGAAACAGGAACTGGAAACTTGAACGTTGATCAAGTTCTCTGTCTTGAAAAAGGCTGTGAATGTTATACCAAGGTTTTTAAAAATCAAATTGATGGATTGAAGGAAGATCGTATAGAGATGATCCAAGAAAAAATGGTAGATGTTCATTCACAAATTGTTTCAAAGGTTGTTTCAGAGCTAACTGATATAAATACAATATATGAACAATCAGACAGGTCATTACTTGTAGCAGGGTCGAATATCCAGACTGCTTGTAGTTTTGATTCATTAAAACAAAACCTATCCTGCAGATCTTCATTAGCAAAAGAAATTGCTAAGAATATAAAAGAAATATTTCTTAAAAAATCAGATTATAATTATGGTGAGAAAAATAAAGGGCAAGTCGAAACTCCTTATCAATGTCTTTCTAAAGGTGAAGTCAGAGGTGTTACTTTACATAAAGAAAGATCTAAGCATTTAGAAACAATATACGATCGACTTTCAGGAATGACAGAAGAGCTAAAAATAAAAATTGAAAAATCAGAAAATCCATTAAAACTATTTGAAGAAATAGCGACAAGAAAAGAGAGAAGATTATTGCTAAGTATCAGATCGTTACCCATTCTTAGAAATCTTTTTCAATCTCAAGCAGGATTAAAAGCAATCTTTAAAGAAATTGATAATAAAAGTCTTACGAAAGAAAATTTTTCAAATAGGTTAACCAGCTCTGAAACGATTCAAGTTGCTCTTAACCAAAGTATTACAAAGAAGTGTCATCAAATTTTCAAATCAATTGATAGTCTGGCTTGTCAAAAAATTGCTCATCCTTATATCTCAAATGAAGACTTTAACTTTAATGTCTTTGGATATAATGAAACTGAACCTGAAACAGACTTAGAAACACATCTATTTGCATGTAAAGGAAAGGTTTGTCTAAAAGATAATACCTGCTCATCAAAAGAAAGCAATCTGTTAGATTCTAATCAACTACTGTCTTCAATATTAGGTAAAGAAAGAATTTCAGACTTAATGTCAAAAGAAACTGAATCAGATACATCAAAACAAGTAAACAGAAGAATATGTGCTCTTTTAGTTTGCGGAGATAAATCCCATGGAAAGGACTTATTTAATAAACAAGTCAATAGTATGAAAGAATCATGCGATCCTAAACTCAACCCTAAAAGAACTCCTATGGAAGCCTATACTCTTTTGAAATGTCCTGATAGCGATGTTTGTCAAATGCCAGAAATGGAAGACTTCAAAGCTTACCTTAAATATTTCAAATCAAATATGTTAGTCGAAACTCAAACCATGATGGTTCAAGTAGATGGAACAAAATACGGTTTAGAAGGCGGTGAGGCAAAGAAAGCAATTATATCGGTGAGTAAAAAGAAATCTCCTTTTTTAAAAAACTTTATGGGAGAAGTAGGGGAAGATCTTGATGGATTCTTTGCAACATCAGTAGAAAAAGTTCAGCTGGCCAAAAAAGAAATAATTCATAAAAAAATAGAAACGGATACTGTTGTAGCTAAAATGAAAGTACAATCGAGGGGAAAAATCTTTGAAACACCTAAAGCTAGTCAAGGATGGAATCAATACGGAAATCAAAAAGATATTATAAATAATGGATCTGCTTTTACAGCGACTCAAATAGGAGCTGTGTCAGTGGGATCTTCATCTTCTTTAAATAAACGTGAGAATGAGTATAGGATCACTACGGTAGATGCCATTAAGACAGCAACCGATTCTTTGAACCAAGTATCAGAACTTAAGAAAGAATTACAAAATGCAAAGGACGCCAACAAGGGATTTGATGGCACAAAACAAAATAGTTTTGGAAATCAGCAAAGAGAAATAGTCCCGGTTTCTGTAGTAAGTAGAGTCAATGATTCTGATCATTTTGATGATATTTCTACTAATGCAAAAATCAATAATTCTGATTCGAATCAAAATAGTGATGGAGAAATGTATACAGCAGCTCCTTATGCTCAGGTAGAGATACCAACAGAAGAGGCGCTGGTCTCAGAATTTGGTCTTCCTAAAATAAAGTCCAAAGAGAGTGGTGCTTCAAGTAATGCTTCTGTTAAAGAGGAATTCCATATTCCTACTTTTGAAATCACTTTGAAAAATTTAACGAAACTGAATGTAGAATTAGTAGAAGAATTTGAAATTGTTCCTGAAGACTCATTTATCATTAAAGTTTCAATTAGGAAAGGAAAGAAGAAAAAGATCATTCCTGTTATGGTTGAAAATGTTCCCTATAAGGGAAAACTTATTTTGAGACCTATCAAAGAGGTGGGGAATAGAGAGATTTTTGCTGAAGTTTTAGCCTCTCCATTATTTGAAAACTATCGAATGATTCTAGCTATACGAGAAGAACGTAAAAAGTTCTTTAACGAGATACTTCCAAGAATAAAGAGAATTTAATTAGTTTTTTTCTTTGCAATGATAGCAAAGCTATCCCGGCGATCATGAAGATGATTGTTTCTATAAATTATTTCCATTCCTAAGTATTCAAATAACTCAACAATTTGCACATCTGTCCAAACATGATGATGGATACTTGCAGTATTTATTAACTCTTCCTTTGCGATATGTTTGTAATGTTCGGGCATGAGGCCATTTTCAACAACTTTATTCCACCAATCATCAAAATGAGTCGGGTCATTGAAAGGAACGTCATTTTCATAATCAGAAATGAGATGATCTAGGGAGGTGATTTCACGATGAACATCATTTGTCCTCTCTTTATGTGGGAGAATTATTATTAACTTTCCCTCTGGAGCTAACTTCATTATCCAGGCATTTAAGGATTTGATGGGATTAGCAATATGTTCGAGAACATGTTCCGACAAGATGAATGAGAAAGTTTCGTCTGCATATGGGATTTCATCGCCCTTGAAATAAACCTGGGCTATTGATTGCCCTTCGCCGTGTTCAGAAAACCCGTCGCTCAAAATAGTTCTGTTAGTGGGAGCAATTGTTCTTTCTCCGACACCGATCTCTAGACCAATACCATGGGGAGCATATTTTTGTATGATAGAACGTGAGAATGAACGTCTATGAGGTCGATTTAAAAATTGGTAGAACGCTTTTATTCCTCTGTCTCGATAAAGGTTTTTAAAATAAAAAGCAAAGTCGTTGTTTTGAAAGGAGTAGTCTTCTAAGCTTAAAAGCTCTATATTTTTCATAATTCCTACAATAATGGGCTTTAATAGGCATGACTATCAGTATTTTTAAAAATGAAAAGACTTGCCTGAGGGGCATTAGAGTAGTGGAGTCTTTTATACAGGAAAAATCTAACTATTTCAGCTAGTTAGAACAAATTAACCTCAACTCTTCCCTCAAATTTCCGATACTTACATAGAGATTAAATAGTTTTATAAGGATATGTCCTATGGATATTGCAACAATTGTTGGAGCACTTTTGGCGGTAGGGGCCGTGGTTGGAGCGATTTTCGCCGGTGGTGATATTTTGGCCTTCATCGATGTTCCCTCAATTATCGTGGTGGGATTTGGTGTGATCGGGGTGACTTTTATTAAGTGGCCAGTGGAAGTTCTTAAAGGCTTTATAGAGTTCACAATGAAAGCTATTCTCTTTTCCCCTGCTAATCCAAAAGAAACAATTGAAGAAATTGGAAATCTTGCAGAGACGGCACGAAGAGAATCAGTATTTGCCCTGGAAAAAGTGCCGATTGATGATAGCTTTTTGAAAAAGGCTATGACTTTGGCTGCTGATAACAGACCTCCTGAAGTAATTAATAGTATTTTAAAAATGGAAATTGATGCCTTGGAAGCAAGACATAATGTTGGACAAAATGTCCTTAGTGAAATGGCAAATGATGGCCCAGCAATGGGTATGATTGGAACTCTGATTGGTCTTGTGATCATGCTTGGGAATCTTTCTGATCAGGCCGCAATTGGCCCTGCCATGGCGGTTGCACTTCTCACAACATTCTATGGTGCATGTTTGGCAAATATTTTCGCTAACCCTGTCAAAACGAAGCTTATTTATCGTTCAGGTTTAGAAATCACCAAAATGAATATTATTATTGCTGGAACACTTGGAATAGTAGCCGGTGAAAATCCAAGACTAATCAAAGAGAAATTAAACTCATTCTTACCACCAGCTGAAAGAGAATCTGAAGATACCGGTGGAGATGAATAAAGGGTAATTTATGGCAGAAGAAGAAGCAGAAAGCAAAGATAGCGAAGAAATAGAAGAGGAAGTAAAATGCGAAGTCTGTGTACCTGGTCTTCCGGGTTGGATGGCAACATTCTCAGATCTTGTGACACTGCTTCTTACATTCTTCGTTCTTTTATTGTCTTTCGCTAAAACTGAATCAGCAAAGTATGAGGCTGCTCTTGGTTCAATACGTGCGGCTTTTGGTGGAAATGTTCTCGTGCATGGTGAGGTAATTCAAAGAGGAAAATCTCCTGACGACGCTCCAACTATGATCGATGCTGAGCTTCCTGTAATGCCTTTCCCTGTAGACTTTTTAACAAGGGAAGGAATGCTTGATAAGCATGAAATTAATCGTGCTAGTGATGAAGATCTAAAACAAATGAAAAACGACCTTTATAATAATAAACTTTCTGATTCTGTCGATGTTTATGAAGAGCCTGAAGGTGTTAAAGTTGTTTTGAAAGATAAAATCTATTTTAAAAAAGGTGAGATTGCCCCTCAAGGGGTTGTCGTAGAAACTTTCTCAAAGATGGTAAAATTATTAAAAGATGGAAAGTGGGTTGTTTTTGTTCAGGGTCATTCCAGTAGAGGTGAAGTTTCTAAAAATGGAAAAATGGATGCATATGATCTGTCTGCCAAAAGAGCAGCAGCAGTGTCCAAATCTCTGATTAGAAGAGGTGTGCGTCCAGACCAGGTAACAACTGTCTTTTATGGAGACACTAGATCAGATCAAATTCCTGGAAAAGCTCAAGCGATTATAGAAAAAGAAAGTCGACGAGTAGAATTCCTTCTGAGGAAAAAGGATTTAATAACCAATGGACATAAAGTCAGGGCACAGTAAAATACTACTGAGTCCTTTGCTGAAATATTCATGCGTTGAAGAATGGCTCATTGATATTGGTCTTTCTAAATCTTGGATTAAGAAAAAACTAACCAAAAAAGAGCTCCAAAAAAAAATTAAGAAAAACCCTGGATTCTCAAGTGATTTATTAAATAAAAATATGATAGGACCTATTTATAATGGTCCAGAAATAGAGATCCTCCATGAAGATGATCTCTTTTTAGTTATTGAAAAACCTTCAAAAGTACATGGTCATGCCTTAGAGTATAGTGATGATAATAATATTCTCAGCTTTTTTCGTTCGATCAATAAAGGGAATTTATTAGCTATCAATAATGAAAAAGCTGAGAGAGGTCTTTTGTATCGTTTAGATTTCGATACCAGTGGAGTGTTGGTTTACGTTAAAAATGAATCCATTTTTCAAGAAATTTTCGAAAAGAGGAATAACTTAATCACGACTAAAAAATACTTAGCTTTTGTACACGGCAAAACCATGGAAGGAGCTCATTTAAAAGATTTTCTAATTGGCTCCGAAAGTAAAGGTTCTAAGATGAAAGTTTCAGATGAGGGGCAAGAAGCAAACCTTTCTTTTATTACAAAGAAATATGACTCTCAAAGAGATCTTTCATTAATTGAAATTGATTTAAGAACAGGGCTTCGTCATCAAATTAGAATTCAATTAGCTCACTCCGGTCACCCTCTCCTAGGAGATGTGAAATATGGTGGACAGAAAGCATCTAGACTTTTTCTGCATGCGCAGAGATATACAATATTTTTTAAGCAAGAGTATATATTTGAGTCTCAGACACCGGCGGACTTTTTACTTCTTTAATGGCACTTCTTGAACATTTACAGTTGTTTTTAAATGTTCAGCAATCATTCTAGGTGAGGTTAAGGTTTGAAACTTTACAAGGTGTTTACCAGAGGTCATAGCATTGATAATCATGGAGGGGTGCTTAAGTCTAATTCGAATATAATCAGTCCTCTCAAGATTGTCTGAGGGAGAGTTCTTAGCAACATGTACTAAGTTATTAGCAATTTCACGATAGAGGACTTGTTTCATGCTTGCATTTTTCGCTAATGATTTTTCATCAAATTCATAATCAATAGATACAGCAAGAGAATTTTTTTCACATTTTACTGTCCAATTGGCAGCGACTCTTCTTTGAAGCTTGACAAGAAGTGCCGTGCACGATCTGGCCTTTAGTAGTTCAGATCTCCGACCAAGAAATCCGTGTTTTTCATTAAGGTTGTAGAGAAAGATAAACATCATTAAGATGCCGATCATGAGTACTGGATTTTTAAGTAATGATTTCGCTATCATACAAACATTATACAGCCTAAAGCAAAAAAAGCATTAAAGTAACTACGCCCAGTACCCGACAAGTTTACCGTGATATTAACCCCATTAGGTAGGTCCAATGAAGTTTACAGATAGTCTCTTTTTCAGTGATAAGTTTTGGAAATTATTAAGTTTTATTGAAGCTCATCCGAAGCAGATATGTACCGCAGCACAGATCTCAAATGAGCTAGAAATAGATGCTAAAGAACTCACAGACTATTTCTCATTTTTAGGTCTTTTTCAATTAAATATCAACATTTTTAAATCTGGAAACGAAATAAAAGTTGAAATTGGTGAGTTGAAAAATGTAAAGTTTGAGCTATCTATTTCAGAATGGCTTTCACTGCAAGGTCACTTTCCATTATTAGAAGGTTTCAATGGGAAAACCTTCAATACTTTATTAAAAGAAAAGCTACATATTATAGAAGAAGAAAATATTGGAACATCGCTTTATGATGCACTTGAAATTGAAAATGAATTGCAAGAAAGTCGTACCGATAATTCAGTATCCTTCTCTCTTGCGATTGAAGAAATTAACCAGGCTCAAAATATCGCAGAACTAACGATGACGGGTGAAAAATATCTTGATATTTTTCCACATAAATTAGTTCATATTGATGGTTTTTTAAATGTGGTTGGTGAAGAAATAGGCGACGGATGTTTAGTTCATATCCCCATTGGGAACATTGTATCAGTTGTTGAAAAAGAAAAAGGTTCCTATTCTCCAAACTTCTCAGTGCATGAGCTTAATGATTTCATACAGGCCCTAAGAACAGTTTCAGGATCGGAAGAAAGACTTGTCTTAAAAATGAAAGATCAAAATAAACAAGAATTTAAAACAGGTTACCATTTTATGGCAGACCCATATATAACAACGAATATGGATGGAGACGTCATCTGGGCAGCTTCAGTTGAGTTATCTGATGAACTTTATGAGTGGCTCTATCAACTTGGAGATAAAGTTGAAATTCTTGATCCCACATCAATTCGCGATGGATATGCAAATTATCTTTGTTCGAAAAATAACCCACAGAAAAAAGCTGCTTAGTTCAATTAACTAATGATATATTATTTCAATGGATCAAAAGCTTTCTAAAAACTTTTTTCTCATTTCTTTTCTACCTGCTTTTGCCTATTGGTATTTAGAAGAAAATTATCCATTAAGAATTGCTCTCGCTGGAGGAATGATTCTTGCTAGTTTAGAGGTCATCTTAGAGCAATATTTTACTAAACATATTCACACTTTATCTAAATTTAACTTCTTTCTCATTGTTTTACTTGGGGGAATCAGTCTTATTGGAGATGAGGGAATTTGGTTTAAACTTCAGCCATTTTTTACAGGACTTGGAATGAGTAGTTTTATGGGATATAGACTGTGGAAGGGTGAGGGAATGCTTCTCGAAATGATGAAATCTATGCCCCAAGGCAAAAACAAATTACCTGACTTTATTATGAAGAACATGGAAAAACATGTTTGTATCTTTTTCTTTGTTTATGCATTATTTATGGCCTTTGTCGCCATCTTTCTCTCCACTGATACATGGCTCTTCTTTAAAACGATAGGTCTGTACATTATTTTTGGTGTATTGATGATCTTTGAGTTTTTCTTTATTAGGTTTCAAATTAAAAAAATGATAGAGAATCAACAAAAAGCTGAAATTTTTAAAAATTTTTAAAATTCACGTAAACCTACCTGTCCTCGTTGTGCTGGCTGTCAATTACCCAATAGACGAAAGTATAAATAGCTCATATCATTATAATGATAAACAATTTAAGGAGCGTATATGGACTCATCTCTGATTCAGAGTCTTTTTAATTTTTTAACAAATAATATATTTATTATAATTTTTATTTTTGCAGCCGTGGAAGTTTTTCTCATTATCATCATCTTTTTGATGATGAAAAAACATGAAACAATTTTACTCGATGTTTCTGATAATTTGTTGAAGGGTTTTAAAGATGCTCCTGATAAAAACTCATTACAAAATATTCATGAAAAAATAGAAGGTGCTCTCGATTTCATTCATCATAAAATTTCACAAAGTCCAGAATTAAGAGAAGACTTCATTAAAAATGCTCAAAGTATAAATCAGCGACCAAATTACTCTCATCATTATAAATTAGAAATTTATGCGTCTATTATGTCAACACTGGTTCAGGTCTTTCCTCTCTTAGGAATCCTTGGAACGATACTGGCAATTGCGCAAACGGCTTTTCAGTCAGGAGGACAAATTGATGTCTCTTCTCTCTCTAATGCCTTTGTTTTGGCCATGGATACTACTATCTTAGGGATTGCATTCTCTGTGATTTTCATGGTGGTTGAATCTACCTTTCAGCCTAAAATTGAAAGAGTTATCAATGAGAGTACAGAATATAAAAATATAGTCTCAAAATTACATCTGTCATAATGGAAAATATTAAAAACAAACAATTTCGTAAAAGTAAAAAGATAGTAGTCTCTTTGACTTCATTGATAGACTTACTCTTTGTCATGATTTTTGTTTCTCTTATCCAGCAAAAAACAGCTAACTTGCCACCAACCTCAGTAAAAAAACCTGGGAAAACTACTTTTACAAAAACAAAACAAAAAGTTGTTTTTAAGCCTATAGTAAAGAAAAAAGTAGTACAAAAAGTTTTGAAAACGTATACAGTCGAAGCGGTGTTTGCATTTCATGCGACCAATACTAATAAAAATATACCAACTGGGAATTATAAAATGAAAGGAAGTTTTGATGAAAAAACTCGTAAACTTCAATTAGGTGGGTTTAGTTGGATAAATCGGCCTAAGAATTATGACATGGTTCCTTTAAGCGGAAATATTGAAAAAGGTGATAGTCTTTTCATAGGAAGAGTCGAGTTTCCAGGTTGTAAAATGTTTACACTTAAACGGAGTCAAAAATTAAATAATTCTCCAATAAGTGGAACTTGGGAAGGTATTTATGATTGCTCTCAAGGAGCAACGGGCCTAACCTTAACTATTCAGTAACTTAATTAATAATTTTGCTATAAAGTAATTTGTTTTCTCTTTAGGATGCCAAATTGATATAATGTTTTTTCTAATACTTGAGTAAGATTCCCGTAGATTAAAAAACTGTTAATAATAAAGTTAACATTTCTTGAGAGTATTTTCTTTTTTCTGATAAAGAATTTCTGAATTATCTTTTCTTTTATACTCAATATCCTGGGTATAGGAAAGTGTTCCATCTTCATTATGTTTACAGTAAAATCTGTAGTTCAAAATAATAAATTCATTCTCATCATTTGGCTGTATATCTATTTCAAAAAGAGAAGCACCTTTCCATGCTTCAAGAGCGAATTCTCTTTGAGTGGGCTTAACCGTTGCCCCTGCTAATATGTAAATGGAATTAAGAAGAGTTATGTTTTTTGTCATCTTACGAGTTGCAGGTTCGTAATAATAATGTCCCATTTCATCATAGGTACCAGAGACTTGATACTCTAATCCATAGATCCATTGGTTATTATTTTCAATTGGTTCTGTTTTATTATAGGTGATTTTCTCGCCGTCAGTAGACTCCCAGGTTCCCTCAAGAAATGCCACTGGTCCTAGCGTATATTTAGACATCCATACCCCATGGAAAATGATTTACTTAATTGTACTCCGGTAATATACCTTTTTCAAAGCTTCCAATGACTTTTGTAAGCTCTGTGTCGTTTTTTAAGGCAGATAAACAGTCTTTTACCTTCGAATCTGTGCTTGCACCTAAAAAATCAACAAAAAATATATACGCAAAAGGATTATCGACGATTGGTCGAGACTCTAGTTTTGTGAGATTGAGGTTGAACTTTTTAAACTCTTGTAGGCAGTTTAGTAAAGCCCCTGAATGATGTTTTGTCATAAATGCGATACAAGTCTTTTCTTCTTTGATTCCCCTTACGCAGTCATCTTTTCTAGTCATGACTAGAAATCTCGTAATATTATTTTTAACTTTTTGAATATGATCTTCAACGATATTGAGGCTATAGTATTTTGCACATAAACTTGATGCAATCGTTGCCTCATGTTCATGTCCATTTGTATTTAATAATTTACTAGCACCCGCGGTATCAAATTCAGGTCGAGCTTCTATATGATGCCTGTTTAAGAAGTCTCTACATTGGGCCAAAGCAATTGGGTGAGAAGAAACTATTTTGATATCTTTCAATTTCACACCTTGTTTTGCAAGAAGACAATGCTTAATTGGTATAAAAACTTCTCCTATGGCCCAAACATTTTGAGCATAGAGTAAGTCCATATTAACGGAAACGTTACCAACAATTGAATTTTCGACAGGTAGTATGGCGCGGTCAACTTCTCCTTCAAGGAGTGCTTCAATAACTTGTTCAGAATGATCGAAACCTGAGACTTTTATCTCAGGATCTGTTCCAAAAAATTTTCTAAGAGCAATTTCACTATAGGCTCCAGCTGTGCCCTGAAAGGCAACTCTCATGATCTAACCTTTTTATCTATTGTTAACAAGGCTTCAATAAATTCTTTTCTTGTCTCATCAGCATATGGGTTATAGGAATTCATGTCTTGAAATAATTGCCAAGAATCATTTTCAACGGTACCAAGAATTTTCATAAGCCTTCTATAACCTTTGGTATCAATATTTAAATCTTTTGCACCTAATTCCATTAATGTTCTTCCAATGAAATGTGTAAGAAGTAACGAGTGAGATATTTCTTTATCATGGGTTTCGGGACTTGCCACAATCACTTTCATCCCATGGCCCTCAAGATAGAATTTGAGGTCTTGATAGGCTTTATCTTCGATTCTGACTGGACAAAGGACGATTTTAGATCCAAATAAAGTCTTTCTCGCTGAGTCTGGTCCAAACATAGGATGAGTTGCTAGGATTGATACTGATGAGGGTAAGTGCTCCAGCATTATTTTAGAGGGATTCTCTTTGACTGAGCAAACATCTATTACTAGAGCATCTTTTTTAATGAGTGGAGAAATTTCTTTAATAACTACTTCGAAGCTACTAATAGGAACTGCGGGAATGACTATTTGACATTGACAGGCTTCCTCAAGATTTCCATATCTTGCGCCAAGAGCTTCCACATCTTTTTTTACATCATTTAAATCATAAATAATAAGATCAGAATCTTGAGTTATATATTTTGATATGAGACGACCAAGACGTCCAAAACCAATGAGTCCTACTTTCATAAAGCTTCCTTGATTTGTTTGAAGGCCGCCTTTATATTTTCAATGCTTGCGGCAAAGGAGAACCTTAAATAGCCCGGGGTGCCAAAAAATGATCCTGGAAGTATCGCGACATTGGCTTTCATTAATATAAATTTTGCAAGGTCAACGTCCGTTGCAAAACGTTCCCCTAAAAAGTCTTCGATATTTGGATAAAGATAGAAAGCACCATCTGGTTTATTCGTTTTAGGAAATATATCTTTGCATAAATTATAGGCAAAATCTCTTCTTGTCTCGAGGTCTTCAATAATTTCGTTTAAATCTTGCTCAGAAGTTTCTAATGCCGCTAGCGCTCCATATTGAGCAAAGGTACAACTATTTCCTGAAAGGTGTGATTGAAGTTTATTCATTCCTCTGATAATTTCTTTTGGTGCAACTAAGTATCCAATTCTAAAACCTGTCATACAATAAGATTTAGAAAAAGACTGTACTGTAAACGTTCTATTAAATGCTTCCTTTGAAATTGAAGCAAGAGAAATATGTGGAATGTTTCCAAAAGTAAGAAGTTCATAAGCCTCATCTGAAATGATATAGAAATTATTTTTTTCAGCTAACGCAACAATCTTTTCGAGGTCTTCCTTAGGAAATACTTCACCTGAGGGATTGTTAGGAGTATTTATTATAATTGCTCTTGTCTTAGATGTTATTGCATTTTCAATGGCATGGAGATCTAATTGTAGATTTTTAGAAGACACTATAATTGGAACACCTGATGCTAATTTAACTGATTCTGGAAAAGTTACCCAATAAGGAGTAGGGATGATCACTTCATCACCGGGATTGATGATTGTTTGAAAAATATTGTAGAGTATATTTTTTGATCCATTTGCAATAATAATATTTTCAAAATTAGCATCAATCTTATTATCTCTTTTAACTTTTTCAGCAATCTTGATGCGTAGATCTTTTATACCTTCCACTAGAGAGTATCTGGTTTCATTTTCAGCGAGAGCTTTTTGAGTGGCTTCAATAATATTTTTTGGAGTAGGGAAATCTGTTTCGCCTACATTAAGTGAAATAATTTGCCGTCCTTCTGATCTCAGTTGAGCGACTATACTTGCTAGTCCAACGGATTTGGACTCTTCTATATTCTTAATTCTATCAGCTACTTTCATTCTTTAATCTTATTCCTTCACTTCTGAAGAAGTAAAGGTATTCATGATAGCAGTTTGTTTCTTCACTGACTCTGCATGAATGATGTCGTATAGCTCTTTTACATAGACCTCTGGTAGTTCGAGTTTGACTGCAATATCTAACCTTTTTTGCATCATCTCATTCATTCTGTTGATCTGAAGAGGAGTCACATCGTTTTTAGATTTTGCTTCACCTATTTTTTCAACGATACCCATTCTTATTTTTAAAAACTCTAAAATTTCTTTATCTACATTATCAATTTGAGATCTTAATCGGTCTATTTCTTCTTCAAATCCTCTATTGGAAGAATATTCTGATCTTAGATTAAGTCCTTTAAGTATTTTATATAAACTGGCTGGAGTTACTTGTTGTTTGGCATCACTCATTGCAATTGATGGATTAATATGAGTTTCTATCATGAGGCCGTCCATATCGATGTCCATTGCTTTTTGTGAAATTTCTGCAATAAGACTTCTCGCTCCTCCAATATGACTTGGGTCACAAATCATTGGAATATCTTTTAACCTATCTTTCAATGCAATTGGAATTCTCCAAATAGGACGATTTCTATACCGAGTTTGTTCGTAAGTTGAAAAACCTCTATGTATGGCAGCAATCTTTTTAATTCCAGCTCCTGATATTCTTTCAATAGCGCCCGCCCAAAGAGAGAGGTCAGCATTAATAGGATTTTTAACCATGACTGGAACATTTGTTCCCTTTAGGGAATCGGCAATTTCTTGTACGGCAAATGGATTGGCTGAAGTTCTTGCACCAATCCAAAAGATATCTACGTCATACTTAAGGGCCAATTCAACATGATGAGCAGTTGCAACTTCGACACTGGTTAATAATCCCGTTTCTTTTTTAGCTAATTGTAACCATGGAAGAGCTTTTTCACCCATCCCTTCAAAAGTTCCTGGCCGAGTTCGAGGTTTCCAAATACCTGCTCTGAAAATTCGTACATCTTCTATTTGTTTTAATTCAAGTGCTGTTTGAAGAACTTGTTCTTCTGATTCAGCAGAGCACGGGCCTGCGATAACTAGTGGTTTTTTTAGATTAGGTATCCATTTCGATAGAGGTAGGAATTCCATAAATAATCCTTTGAATAGGTTTTAAATTGTATATCACCTATTTATCAGCAAAATTGATGCCGAAAATAGACCTATTTCATAGGTATAACCTATTGAAATATAGAGATAAAATGACTAAGTTATGAACAATAGTCAAGGCTTAGACGATTTGAAGGACGTTTAGATGCGAAATGAAATAAAGTATTAGATTACAAAAATATATTGTAATGTTTATCTGTTTTTTGGATCAAACGAGGTACAAATTAATGGGAAAGACTCTTTTTTGACACCAGTAAAAGGTGATATAATTTAATAAAAGTGAGCGATCAATGGCCATACATACCTTAACCCATGATGATGAGGACAACTTAGAATTCATGGTTTCTTTAATAAGACAAATGCATGCTCGACAAGAAAGTCCAGCAACAAGTGGTAACTATTCTTTTCGACCTGAAAAATCAGAAGGCGACTTTTTTATGTTGTCGGAGTCCGCAGTCGATAAAAGTATTTTTGGTAGAGATAATTTCATTGGAGTCTCAGAAAAAGGAGAAGTACTACCTCTTTGGCAAAAGGACGGAAGGAATGCTGCAGCTGAATCCACACTCCATATAGCTATTTATAACAGAACAAATGCCCATTGTGTACTTCATTCCCATGGATTGGACTCTGTTTTGTTTGCAGAAGCTTTTCCTGGTCAAGACGTAGCCTATGTTAAAGGGCTTGAATTATTAAAAGGTTTTTCTGGAGTAGATTCACATGAAGAAACATTTCATATTCCAATCTTTGAAAATAATCAGGATATGGGAAAATTATGCAAAAAGCTAAATGAATATCTAGATGAAAATTATCAATGCTTTGGATTTGTATTAAGAGGGCATGGTATAACTTGCTGGGGAAAGTCAGTTTGGGAAGCAAAAAGACATTTAGAAGTGTATCGATATTTATTTGAATATTTTATACATAGAGCAAAATAGGAATTATATGGCAATGTAACAAGATTAGATAAAAACGAAAAATAAAATGGGAAAAAGAATTGTTTTTCTGAATTTTTCTGAAATCTTTTTTTAATTTAATTAGATCGAACATACTGTGCTTCTTGGACTGATAGTAGTGGGGGGGAAACAGTGGGCGGAGGCATCCTGCTACAGAAGCGGGCTCTATGGGCAATGCTAGTGCACTCTGCAGCAATACTGTTTTTAAGCTTTACTGTGTTGAGCAATAAAGAAATAGGAAAATAAAATAAAAATAGGTACCATGACACTTTTTGGACTAAGAATGTCACAAAAGGAAAGTGGTACCTTTTAGTAGAGGAAAGAATATGACAAATGAAGTTGCTGTTTGGGGAGACAAAGAAAAAACAAATTGGTTAACAGAACAAGTTATCCAGCGCTCTTACCTGGATGAAGTTGTTTCTAAACTAGATGGATTTAAAAATATATTTAATATTAGTCAATATGGAGCACTTTCATATGCTCCCAAAAAATATCCATTATTCATTGTGATAAATTTAAACTTCGATACTTCAAAGAAAAATATATTAATAACTGGTGGAGTGCATGGTTATGAAACTAGTGGTGTCCATGGCGCTTTAAGCTTTTTAGAAAAAGAGGTGGATAATTATATTGATCAATTTAATATAATGGTAGCTCCTTGTGTCAGTCCATGGGGATATGAGACGATTAATCGTTGGAACCCAAATACTATTGACCCAAACCGTTCATTCTTTAAGGATGGAAGATCAGAAGAATGTAATTTATTAATGCAAGAAATCGCAGCGATGAAAATTGATATGTTTGCTCATATAGATTTGCATGAAACGACAGATACAGATAATTCTGTTTTTAGGCCAGCATTAGAAAAAAGAGATGGCGTGACTCAAGAGTTATGGGATATTCCTGATGGATTTTATCTTGTTGGTGACACGGAAAATCCTTCGTTCGATTTTCAAAAAGCGATGATCGATGCTGTTCGTAAAGTCACACATATTGCTCCGGCAGATAAAAATGGCAAAATTATTGGTAAAACTATAACTCAAGAAGGTGTAATCAATTATCCTATTAAAAAACTTAATCTTTGTGCCGGATTTTCAAATGCTATTTACTGCAGTACGACTGAGGTTTACCCTGATAGTCCTAAAATTAAATATGACGATTGTGTTAAAGCTCAGGTTGCTGCGATTAAGGGTGGATTAGATTATTTGTTGAGCAAATATAGTTAAACTTTAGATGAAAACTGCAGCCCTGTGTCGCCCCGCGTCGCCACGTTTTTTATAGATTGAAAATTTATGAATTTTATTTAATATGGAGTGCCATATGCTGACGGGCCTTTAGAAAAGGCTAGCTGACAAAAATATATCCGTAGAGATTATCTTACTAAAGTTTTCGTCGTTTGATTTCTATATTTATATTTTGAATAGGATTTGCCTGCATAATATACGCACAAACTTAAAACCATCCAACCCACAAAACCTAACCATAATTTTCTCGTCATATTTTTTAGCCTAGCTTAATAGTCTTTAGATGATTTATGTCATAGAATTGTAAGAAATAATAATATTAACTTTTATTAAAAGGATTTAAATATGGATATTTCTTTATTTAGTGGCCAAGGACTTGAATTTATTTATCGCTTCATTCACTTCTTATCAGGTGTTTGTTGGATCGGTGTTCTTTGGTATTTCAATTTTATTCAAGGTTCTTACTTCGCTGAAGCAGATGGCGGAGCTAAATCTGACGCAGTAAAAAAACTGGTACCACGTGCATTATGGTGGTTCAGATGGGGAGCTATGGGGACATTCCTTTCGGGTTGTTTGCTTCTTATGGCGAAAAGCATGAGTGCTGGCATGGGTATCTTTAATACATCTTGGGGTTTAACAATTCTTGTTGGTGCTTTAATGGGTACTTTCATGTGGTTTAACGTTTGGTTTATTATTTGGCCTGCTCAAAAAGTAGTTATTGCAGCAGCTAACGGAGAGGACCAACCTACTGCAGCAGCTTGTGCTGCAAAAGCTGGTTTAGCCTCAAGAACAAATACATTATTTTCAATTCCACTTCTTTTCTTCATGGGGGCCGCTAGCCATCTTCCAGTATCGATTGGAGCTAGAGGAACAATGACAGCAATGCTTGTTGCTTTCGCTGTTATTATTTTAGTTGAACTTAATGGATTATTTGGAAAGTTAGGACCCATTAAAAAAGTAAGTGGAGTTATTCACATGGGTCTACTTTTAACAGCATTACTATTTGCAATTGTTGAAGGATTTTCTTAATTGAAGAATTATTTTAAAAATATTAGCGAAGTGGGCGTAACGCCCACCTCGTTTTTTTTATTTCTCCTGATCTTAGTTTCCTGTAATCAACAACAAAATCCAAATATTTCTCAAGAGCAACAAAAACTGATTGATCATGGACGAGTTGTTTACTTTGCCAATTGTATTGCTTGCCATAACCAAGAGCCTAAATTTGATGGTTCTATTGGTCCCAGTTTACACGGTTCATCTTTCGAACTTATTCGCTTAAGAATGCTCTATGGTAAATATCCTGATGGCCATAAACCCAAGAGAACCACAACAGATATGCCTGAATTTGAAGATCTTAAAGATGATATTCCAGCGTTGCATGCATTTTTAAATCAATAAGTCTCTATCTAATAAATCTTATTTATTTTTATCCATAATAAAACTTTCTCCATTTCATTTTGTAACTACAGGAAAATATTGTAACACAAGCCCCTTACCCTCGGTACATCTCGACTCTCATCAACAAGCAATTGATCGAATTATTTCACCGTCCACTTTCTAAACTTAACATAGTTATGATAAGAATTAACCGCCAAAAAATATTATAAGTTATTGAAATAAAATAATTGTTTCAGTAGTTTTTAGTTAAGAAGTAAACCTTCCTTCTTAAAATTAATTATTCAGTAAAAATAAAAATACTTCCTGCAGATACGCCAGGATCATCATCTTGATGGGCACCAATGACAAGGTCGTTATTACCATCTCTATTCATATCTAAAATAGTTATAGCTGCACCAAAGTAATCGCTAGAAACAGAAGCTGCTTCAGGGTGAGAAATAGTAGTAGAACTCGCAGAAACTCCTGTTACACTTCCTGCATATTGATGGACGATTCCAACATCATATGTAGGTACATCAGCTCCCATACATCCAATAAAAAGATCATCATACGAACTATTACTATATTTTCCTTTAGCCAGAGCACTCCCACAAAGGTAATTAAGTGTCGCGGAAGGATAAATATATGAATCAGCTGTATTGTCTAATAGAGTGCCAGGTGTTCCTGGGTTATCATATACGACAACTCGGCCAGCTGCAGAACCTTGGGTATCATCACCAATGGCACCGACAAGTAGTTCCTCGTCACCGTCACCATCATAGTCAACAGTAAGGACACTATATCCAAAAGAATCACTTGAGGCGAGCGTTGTTTGAAAAAGTGTATAGTTACTAAAAACGACTTTTCCAGTAGTATTATCACTCTCAAATAAATATTCCAAAAAATCCAAACTGTCCGTATTTCACATTTAAGGAAGATAATAAAAAAGCGTCAGAAATAAAAGTGACAATTATTAAAAAAGAAAAAAATAAAATTAAATCCAAAATGAATGTAAAAAAGAAATCATTTTATCAGGAAGGATTTATTTTCTATACTGAAAAGGGCGAGCGCTTTAAAGACTATCCTCACAACAAATCACCTGTTGGAAAAAGTCAGTTGAGTCAAATCTATAAATATAAAAAAAAGAGTAATCCTAAAAAGAGAAAGAAAGTAGTTATAGGCTCAAACAAACAGAATGTATTCACTATTCAAGTCGGATCTTATAATCTAAAAAAAGAGGCAATATTGCACTTAGAGAAACTAAGAGATTTGGATCTTTCACCGTGGATAATGGTTAAAACTTTAAACCTTGATGAAGTTTGGTACCGTGTTCGAGTTGGAGAGTTTAATAGTTATAAACAAGCTTTAGGCTTTATGCAAAGTGAAGAAATAAAGAATATATATGATGATGCTTTTATATTAAAAATATTATTACCAGTTAGCAGTTCTTCATATCATCGAGTTGAATCACGTAAGAGGGGATCTTTACAGGAATAGCAAAGAAGAGATACGAAAATTAAAATCACGTAGGTGATATTATTATTGAGCACTTGGTTATAGCGAGTATTATGAATTGCCACATCTTATTGTAGAACGATTATGATGTTACTATTAAAATATGAAACTAATATCTATTTTTCTTTCACTATTTATTCAACAAAATCTCTACTCATTTGAAATTAATTCCGGAATTAATAAAATTCAATTAATTGAACTCTATACTTCTGAGTCATGTTCAAGTTGTCCTCCAGCAGAAAAAGGGATTAATAAATTCGAGTCTTCAGATAAATTGTGGAAAAAGTACGTTCCTGTAGAGTTTCATGTCGATTATTGGAACCATTTACATTGGGTAGATAAATATTCAAAAAAACTCTATAGCAAAAGACAAAAAAATATAATTCCAGACAAAATAAGGGAAACTTTACTCCTCAAATATTGCTCAATGGTATTAATTACAAAGGTTGGAGGGTTTTTATTATAACCTAGATAAAGTCACAGAAGTCGGAAACTTAACTACTTTTCATCCGATAAGAACCCATGAGATTGTTCTTTTTGCTGATAAAGCTGTCGATGCAACCTCAGGGGCAACAAAACTACATAAGCTAGAAAAACATTATCCAAAAATTAATGGGTTAAAAGGCGGAATGTTAACTTATATGAGACTTATTTTAAACTCTTGGGAGGAAATAAGGCCGCATTGGAATATAACAAGAAAAAGAGTAGGGAATAAAGTTTAAGACTCTATGAAAAGTAACCTTAGGACATCTTGTGAAATCTTAGATACGTAATACCACCTCCGCCGCTACGACCCATTAAGTCAAAGATAGAGTGTTATTTATACTTGATGACCTATATAGTTACTCTAGAACAAAGCTTAAAATCAAGCTATTTTCAGCAAACTATATTAATACTAAAATCACCTATTATAAGGATAGGTTGTGAGATTTCATAACCTCTGCTTGAAAGAGACTTGGCTTCTGATATAATAGTTGAGTTGAACAATAATAAGAGGTCTCCAATAGAATCCCATAATCATCAATCGGTAGATCTATCAAGCGCATTAAAGACTAATGTGATCGATTTGCTGGGGAGAGAGCTGCCCCTCGAAGAGTATTTAGGTGAAGGTCCCTGTCTCATTTCAATAATTCGTCATTTTGGTTGTATTTCTTGTGCTGAGTATGTTGAGAAATTTGTTCCTGTCATTTCTCAGCTTAGAGAACTTGGAGTCAATCTTATTTTTATAGGCAATGGAAAGTATCCAGTTATCGAAGAGTTTATTAAGAAGCGAGGACTGGAAGGCAAAGAAGTTTCTGTCTTAACTGAACCGACTCTTAAACTTCATGCACTACTGGGATTAAAAAGAAGTGTCGCTTCAGTAATTAGCCTTTCGTCAATTAAAAATTCAATTCGTGCCTTTAAAGAAGGCTTTAGAAATAATGCTATCCAAGGCAGTAATTTTCAACAAGCGGGAATCATCTTTCTAGGAAACGATCGTGAAATAAGGTGTTATTACCGTAGCGAAAATATGGGTGATAACCCTTTCGGTGATGAAATTTATAGCATGATTCAAAATACATTAGAGGATAAAGTTTGAGTACCCTTGAACGTTTAAAATTCTTCGCAGAAAATTATCCCAACCCGTTTGATAATTCAAGTAATATTACCTATCGTGGAGCCTACGAGTTTCTAATAGACTGTCCGCTCGCACTTATTTTTAAAACCATATCTAATACTTCCCTGGTTAATAAAAAACTTAAAGTACCCGCGCGTGAAGAGATTGAGCTAGATGGCCGTCTATTTATCAAAACAAAATTTCTAGGCCTTATTCCGACTTATTGGGAAGAACACCCTTGGCGCTGGGTTTATGGGAGGCACATTATCGCCAATCGTGAGCATCATATTGGCGCTATGAAAAATGAGCATGCGATCTTTCATTTCGAAAAAGGTGAGGGAGAAAACCAACACCGTGTAACTTTTTATTACGAAGTGGCGGTTAAAAGCCGAGTCTTAAAATTCTTACTTGAGAATACCTTTAATGGTTTTGGAAAGAAGATAGAGAATGTGGTTAGAGAATTGGTTGAAATTCAAGGTAAACACCAAACTTTAATAAAAGGTATTTCTGAACACGCCCATCGTGCTTCTAAGAAATTGATCAAGGCGGGAATTTCAAAACCCATGGCCGAGTTGATGGGGGAACTTATTTATCAAGCAGATGATGATGAAGTCTATCGCATTCAATTACCGAAACTAGTAGAAGCTTGGGGTTATGACTTAGATATTTTAATTGATAATTTCTTAATTGCTTCTAATGCTGGTTTCTTTGAAATATGCTGGGATGTTCTATGCCCCCATTGCAAGGGTACCCGTTCAAGAAATCAAGATTTAGAAGACCTCTTAAAGATTAATCATTGCGTTCCCTGCGCTCTGACTTTTGAGCTTAACGATATCGATATTATCGATGTCACTTTTAAAATTAGTCCTAGCTTACGAGAAGTAAAAAATATTTCCTATTGTGCTGGAGAGCCATTTAAAAAACAGCATATCCTTTTTCAAGACAATTTCGGTTCTGGAGAAAAAAGAAAGTTGGAATTTGAACTGCCTGAAAAACTCTATCGGCTTCGTATTCTGGGTCAAAAAGAAAATCTAATCTTCTCGACGTCGGATGGACAGGGAAAGGAATTCAATTGGGATGGGACAAATTCTATCACTTATGATCAGGTAGGTAGGAAAATTAATTTCTCTCTCACAAATGGTCATGGCAAAGAAATTACCTACATCTTTGAAAGCCTAAGCTTGCCAATGTTTTACCTAAGTCCCTTAAAGATTTTTAATAACCAAAAATTTAGAAGGCTCTACAAGAATCAAAAGATCTCAGATGGGGTGCAGCTCAAACTACCCGATCAGATTATACTTTTCACTGACGTAGTTGATTCCACCAAATTTTATACCCGAGTGGGCGACAAGAAGGCTTATGGCCAAATTAATAAACATTTTAAAATAATTCAAAAACATATTTTCTCAAAGAAGGGAATCATCATAAAAACCATCGGTGATTGTGTGATGGCGACTTTGAGAAGTGTCGAAGATGTTATAGAAGCTGCGCGAGAAATTTCACAGGAAATTGAAAAATGCCAGGACATTGAATTCACACTGCGCTACTCAGTCCATAAAGGCGACGTGATCGCGGTTAATTTTAATACAGGAATTGATTATTTTGGAAATAACGTCAATATCTCAGCCAAACTGCAGGCCATCGCCAATTCTAATGAACTCTCTCTAAGTCAGGAGCTTTACGATGAATTGCAAATCAAAAATTGTCCAATCTCTTTTGAGAAGCGCACCTATCTTGTAGATCGAGATGGCTTTGTGATGGAGATTTGAATTGAAGCTTTTTTTCAAGCTTAGGTA
>JABGXW010000072.1 GCA_018675575.1 Bacteriovoracaceae bacterium
TCAATATATGGTAGGAATAACTAAGTATCATCCAAATCAATTATGGCATATTGATGTAACAGAAATTAAAGTTGGAATTAATAAAAAATTTTATCTCCAAGTTGTTATAGATAATTATTCAAGATATATTCTTGCTTATAGGAGGACTGCAATCTTCCTGAAAACGTCATCCCAAGTCGCATAACTTCCTCCAAGGATATAGGATTCACGGTTTCTTCCTTTATAAAAAGCTTGAACATGGGCCCTTGCTACATCTTTTGCATGACAAAAAGCAAAGCGGCCAGGAAGAGAAAAACTAAAAGGTCCTTTTTGAACATCCTTAAAAATTTGACTGTAGTTATTATAATCGTATTTACCAATGGCGATGGTTGGCTTCATGATTATCGCATACAGACCTTTCTCGACGGCTTTCGAAAGTTCGAGTTCTGACAGTCTCTTGGTGCGAATATAACCCATCTTAACTTTGTTAACTCGCTCTTCATCGTCATGCTGATTTTTACATGTAGCGCCAGTTGATGTAAAAATAAAACGACTTGCATTTTTTTCTAAGGCTACGTTTGCTAAATTTCGAGTCGCTAGAACGTTGTCTTTCCACTGGATCGCTGCATCTTTCGACCAATGGGAGACATTGGCTGCACAATGAAAAATGGCATCTGTGTTGAATTCAATTGCCTGATTAACAGAATCGTAATCGTAAAGATTAACTTCCTTAAAAGATACATTACAGTTGGCCAAGCGAGTGAGATTTGATGATTTCCGGTGTAGGACCGTTATTTTCCAATCATCCTTTAGTAGTACTTCAACGAGATTCCTGCCAATGCATCCAGTTGCCCCGGTAACAACACATGACAACTGACGTCCCCCAGATTTAACTTCGTCCATAGTATCTCTCTCCTGTATTTACAGAATTATGCTCCACTTTTCAGTTCTATTTATTCTTAAGCGCCATATCAGATTATCAAATTAAAAAAAAAATGAAATGTCACTGAGTTATATCGTTCTCAATTATTTTAACCATTTCTTCTTTCATTGCAATCTCGGTGTTACTTTCAACCCATTTTCCAGTAGCGATTCCATTTAGATCTGCGCCACGAAGACTGTTTACTTTGTTTTTAATTGGCAATATATTTAATATTTGATGAACAACATAAATCATGTTCACTAACCACCTTACCCTTGTAAAATCTCCACCAGTGAAATTGGTAAACTTTCTCGTCAAGTAGGAATTATTCGCTCTTGGCACTAACCATCGAATAAGAGGGTTTTTAGTGGCCATGTAGAACATCTTTACAAATTTTGTAACGACCCTTTCGTGAGTTCGCATTTCCTGTTCGTATTTCCGACCAAGTTTTGAAAATAAATCGACATGATTTTTTTTTCTGGCTTCGATAAAGGCATCGGCTGCTTTTTCACCAGAAATCATGGCTAAATGCACTCCTGAGGAATAACAAGGGTCGATAAAGTATGCAGAGTCTCCAACTAATGCCCATCCTGGTCCGACAAGTTGTTCTGAAGTATGCCCCATACTTCCATTCACATGAACTTTACCAAGTAGTATAGGTTTATGATTTAAGCTACGTTGAATAAAGTCATTTTGATCAATACACTCTTTTAAAAATTGCTCTGGAGAGCTTTTTACTTTTTGGAATTCTTCGACAGGTAGAACCATTCCGATTGAAATTTTTTCGTCATCTATTGGAATAATCCAAAACCAGCCATTTTCGATCATCGATCCGACGAACCAGTTTTCTTTAGCTCGTAGTTCTACTGCTTTACATTTAAAGTGAGCGTAGACAGACATTCTTCGAATATCGGTTGGGCGTCTTAGTTTCAGTGCCCTTGGAATAACGCAGTTTTGGCCACTACAGTCAAAAACCATGCGCGAAGCAATAGTGACTGGCTCTTCGCCTTTTCGCTGAACCACTAAGCCTTCAACATCGAACTTGTCTCGAAGTACTTCTATAACTTTAGTTTCTTCCCAAACATCAGCTCCATGTTTACGAGCATCATCGAGTAATATTTTATCGAATTTAGAACGCTCAACTAAAAATCCGTATGCGTGGTCTTGAAAAGGATTGTCCTGATCAGCCCAAGCGAAGTTACCCAAGATAGTCTTGTCGCCAAAGTTCCATTTGCCCCCAGGCTTAATTGGGAAGTCTTTTTTGATTTTGTCGAAAATACCAAGTCGTTTAAAAAGATGATTGGTTGCTGGAAGTAAACTTTCACCTACATGGAAGCGGGGGAATTTTGATTCTTCGAATATCAGAACCTTTAGTCCGGCTTTGGCTAATAAGATTCCAACAGTTGAACCGCTGGGCCCTCCACCAATGATTAAGGCATCGTATTGTATGGGTAATTGAGTAAGTTTCATATTTCTAATTCTACCCGATTCAACGATTAGGGCAATATTAATTTCGATAAAATGTGCCTTATATAGTGAACACATTGTCTTCTTAAGTTAAGATTCTTATGTTTATCGACTGCTACCATAACTTGCCTTGTCCGTTTGAACCTCTTCTCCTAGCTGTAACTACCTAGTTCCATTGTGTCTATACAGTTGCAGGACATAAGTTAAATTAAAATTTAAACGTTAGATTTTTTTAATAAACCAGAAACTATTTTTTCAATATTTACCAAAGTCGAATAACCCTGCATCTCTATTGCGATTTTTTCACAGTTAGCTTTATATTCTTCATCATTTAATATCTCAGTAACTGCTGATTGAATTTTTCCTTTCTTAAGCTCTGACGACCGCATCCTAATCCCAAGTTTGTTGTTTGCTATCGCTGTAAATGATGTGGCTTGGTCTAAATTTACGGGAAAACCAATAGTAGGCACACCTGCTCTTAATCCGATATAAGACATAGGACTCCCTCCATTTGTCAAAAACATTGAACACAAGGGAGCTATATCTTCTATCGGTAAATAATCCACACAGTAAAGATTATCATGTGAATAATTTAATAACATTTTCCCCATTGTTGCGACAATAATATTTATCGGCAGCTCTACTAGTGAATCTATAATTGTAGTTAGATAATCCAGATCGCCTGATGACCCCATAGTTACAAGAACACAAGGTTTCGAAGACTCTTTAATCTTGTTTATCCAAATAGGCATATCTACTTTAGTTGAAAAAGTAATTGGACCCACAATGTTATGATGTGAAGGTAGTTTTGAAGTTTTAAAAAGTCCTTTATGATCCAAATACGCCACAGCATTACCAGCTGTATACATCTCATAAAGACTTTTAAATTTCGCTAACTTATGTTTTTTGAGTATTGAATTCATAGGCGAAAAAAACTTCTGAAATACTATTTCCTGTAGGTTGTGTAATAATAAACTACCAATATAACCACCACATATTTTAGAAACAACATGTTCCCCAATTACCAATTTTTCCAATGAATATGGGCTCCAGTTAATATTAACTAAATTTAAATAAACTGTATTTGTTAATTGGGAACTGATAGCAAGAGAATGACGAAAATCGCCAATGATTAAATCAGGTTTAACTTCTGATATTATTCGACAATCTTCTTCAATATATCTTTCCAAAACGCTTTTGGTATATGAGTTCTTGCCTTTTGTGATATTTTCAACAAAAAGATCAGGCTGAAAGCCGTCTTGAATTTTTATTGTTTTAAAACTTTTCAGATCTTCAGTTAAAACACTAGGGAAAAATGTACTTGCAATAATACATTCATATTGACTCTCCAAATGTTTAGCAATTTTTAACGGTCTAACAATGTGAGTAAAAGTAATTGCCTCACAAAAAAATAAAACCTTCATAACACCAATTTCCTTATATATTAAATTAGACTCTATCCTTATTCGTAACTTATCATTTCTTGAATTGTATTTTTCTTTATCATTAATATTGGTATTAATATTGATAATACATTAATTCCAAACGCTAATAAAATCAATTTTCGGATACTCTCTTTATCAATCAGCATAGGAATATCCCATGGTATTTGTGATAAGAAATTAACTTCATAAAAAATGTTTAAGAACAAAGTTCCTATACTAAAGACAAAGATTAAACTTATAATCATCAAAATCGATGATTCTATTATGAGCAATCGTGAGACTCCAAACATCGATAATCCAGCAGATCGTAATATGCCAAATTCTTTTTTTCTAACCATCGTGTGAAAAATAAGTGGAACAACAAGTCCCAAGAAGGTAACAAAAGCACCCATTAAAGCAATGATATCAAAGAATTCAAAACTACTTGTGATTTTAGATCTAAATTGTTTGCTGAGTTCACTAAAGCGAATCATGCCAATTCCTTTTGTTTTGGTTAAATATTCTTCAACAGCTCTATTAACTTCTTCTTTATTAAAACCATCCTGAATATTATAGTTAAAAACCATGTACTTTTCCTCTTCATATAGTTCTGTAAACTGAGCACAGTTCATATAAATAATACCGTTAGGATTGGTGTAGTCTAAAAAAGTTCCGACAATCTTCAATTTCATTTTACGATTACCCGCCTGGAGATTGATTATATCTCTAATTTTGAAAGATTTAAGTTTTACAAGTCCTGATGAAATCACGATTTCACGACTATCGTGCTTAAAAAAGCGATCAAAATCAAAATCATTAGCTAATTTTTTAATATTGGTATTCTTTTTAAAAGTATTAATATCAGGCATTTCATTAGTACAATGGACGTCTAAACTATGGTTATATTTTAATATTTTTTTATACTTCAAACCATGAAGCATACCCGACTTTGTTCCAATGATACCTGGTATATCTAAGATTCCTGCTAGGGGTTTATATGAGATGGGAACAATATCCATATTAAAAATATCACCATCTGACATTATTTGTTGATTAAAAGTCGCCTTACTTTCGAAAAACTGACTAATGCCTATGACAATAGAATTGCTAACGATATAAAGAAAATAAACAAATAATAAACAAGAAAATAAACGTTGTATATTTTGATTCGTCTTCTTAGAATTTGCTTTAAGCGAACCAATTGCAAGCCACAAAACGGGAAGCCTTTTTCCAGACATTTTTGATAATAATTCTAATAAAATCCATGTATAGGGTTTCAATAAAATAAATAGCATTGATAATCCCGCAATTAGTTGAATGGCATTTAAAACAAAAGAGTCTAAATATAATTGATTAGAAAAGGAGTAGAGAAAGTAAAATAATAATAAGTTCCCAATAACAAAACTTCGCAAAGGAAAAACAAATGTTTTTACTGCTAAATCTAACGCTTCATTATTTATTGTTTTTAAAGGATCAACTTTTGAAGCTTTATGTGCTGGAATAAAGCCTGCGACCAAGCAAGTAATTATTCCCCCCACTATAGTCATAATATAATATTTTACAGGTAATTCTGTTAATGATCTTCCAAGCGTGAGCTTAAACTGGGCCTCATATGCAACAAAGATCTGTTCTATCATCAAATATGCTAATAAATGTCCAAGCCCAATGGCGACGATTGCGCTGATCAAACCGATCATTGCTGTTTCCATTAAGAAAAGTGACGTTACTAATGATTTATCTGATCCTAGCGCACGTAATATTCCAATTTCTTTTTGTTTTTGTTCAACTGATAAATGTACACTACTAAACACTACAAATAATCCAATTAGCCAAGTTAAATAGCCTATAAAATCCAACATTGCTCTAAATACGGATGTTAACTGTTTTATTTGTCCTGCTTGCTGAGCTGGGGACTCAACTTTATAATTTGCTCCTAGATATTCTTTAATCTTTGTTTTTATTTGAATTAAGTCACTTTTATTTTTTATGATTACATCTACTCGATTGACTTTACTATCTTGACCAAAGATGTACTGCGCTGCCATGAGGTCCATAATGGCAATACTTCCACCAAAAGCTTTTGCTATTCCAGAGTCTTTTATAACTCCCCCTACTTCAAAAGTCTTTCTCCCTTGTGTGGTTAACAACTCAAACATTCCTTCAATTGGTAAGTCATGATTTATTGAAAATTTTTCAGAAATAATAATTCCATTTGGAGTATTTAGAAACTCCATAGGATCATCTATTATATCTCCATCATCATCACCACTCCCTTCATAACTACGAAAGGGTCCTTCTTTTAACAAATCAACCGCTAAAATATTTATTTTTTTCTTTGACACACCATTTTGATAAAAGAATGTTTTCTCAGTTATTATTCCTGTGGCATACTTGACACCTTGAATTTGTTCAATTTTATCAATCATTTCCTCATGAAAAAATCCTTCTTGCGAGCGAATACTGAGGTCAGTTTCCCCCATTATTGAATCAACTGTTTTTGTAATTGAGTCTGCTGCTGTAAAGTTTATTATTTGAATTGAAAAGAATAGCGCCATACCACTCGCAGCACCTAAAACCGTTAGAAAACTACGCAGCGGTTTACGTATAAAGGATCGAAAAACAAATAATAGAAATAATTTTATATTTAGATTCAAAACCAAAACACTCCATTGATATAACCTGCATTACGGCTTACAAGTTGCCCTAATAATGTATTACTATTTCCGGAATATTTCACAACACCAGCACCAAGTTGATAATGATCACTAAAGCCGGAATACTTTATATCCAACTGTACAACTGAATCTTTTTTTACCAAGTTTTTCAAAACTATCAATTGTATTGATAAACCTGACTCTTCGTTATCATAGGCTAAACGAGTTCCAATCTTTTGTATTACTTCATCAGTTGATTCGTGAATAAGACTATTAACTTCAGTATATAAAAGCTTTTCAGTTATATTATAATCATTTGAAGATTCTACATGCTCTGTTGATGAGTAATTAAAATGTTTTTTTATTGACGGGTAAAGAACAAATCTCAAATGATCTCCTATTCTTCGCTCTATTGAAAAAACTAATTCGCCATGAGACTGAAAATCATTTAGAGAAGAATCGCTATTTTCCTCAGTTTGTTTTAACGCTAAGTCAGATCTAATGACCCAATAATCAAAACTTTTTTCTAACTCTAGGCCTAACATATAGAATTTTTTATAGACTTGAATTATCTCATTCTCTGATGAATCATAATTGAGATATGGTGTTCTATTAAATCCATAAAAACTCATTACCCCTAGGCTCCAATTGTTCTGATTATAAAGGTACTTAAGACCAATTTCAATATTATCTACATCTATCTCAATTTCATTTTTAATAATATTTATTTGATCGAGTTCTAAATCTGAGATTTTATTTGTGACAGGAATAACACCTAAGACAAATTCATAACTATGAGGTGTTATATATTCAATATTTTTATATTTAATACATTTTCGTTGTCGCTTGCGTTTTGACTTCCTTGTTGTTCTATACTTTCGCTTAATGTTTCTTTTACGAGACCTTTTTTTCTTTTTATATTTTCGTTTTTTGTTTTTTGTTGATTTATAGCGAATACATTTTCGGTATGTATTCACTTGATTTTTATTCATTGTTATTAGTAGTGGAGTTGCCAAATAACTCCTCTCTTCATCTTTATAGAAATAACGAAGATCTTTTCCTATCCAAACATCTAAAGGACTTAAGAGATCACTCTTCCCCCATCGCAATACACTCTTTCCTATGGTGTACTGAAATGTATTAATATTTGCATGCCAATAAGCTTCTTTTAGATCATATTCAAACTTTGTCCCTTCTTCTTTAGCTATCGCTTTTAAATTAAGCTCGAGATATAACTTAGAATCTTGTTTTTGATGTTGCCAATCTAAGTCTAAATCAAAAAATGAAGGTGTTTCTGCAGTCTTATTTTCTCCATAGGAGATGTCACCGTATAAAGTACCTGAGAAGTCATTTTCAGCGGCAAACCCTAGACAAGAAAGATGTATAAAGAATAATATAATTATATTTTTTAAGATCATGGATTCTTTAAAAAACTTTCTAAGAAGACACTATCGTCAATTGATTGATTAACGTCTATGTTTTTCACATGATATGTCGCTGATCTTTTAGATTTATAATCTTTAGCAATTATCTTTGAAATGAACCATTTTTTTCCTACAGGGATTATCTCAAGGAAATCTAATTTTTTAATTATTTCTTTTTTATTATTAAAACCAACAAGCTTTTCTAACATAAAATTATCTGACCGAATCCATGTAAAAAAAGAGTGATAGCCCCTGCGGTCTTGTATTTTTTCATTCTTTGGATAATTACCAATGACATGACATTTAATATCTTTTGAATGTGGGCATTTTACTAGTTTTTTGTATTTATAAGTATAATCACTCACCACATGTGTAACCAAATCGGAGTGAGAAAATGCTGTTCCCATAAAGCTACCACTTTGCATTTGTCTTTCAATTCTTCTGACTTTTTTATAGGCCGGAAGATAGAGCCTTATTTCATTACCTTTCTCTCCATTACTTTCTATGATTAGTACGCCTTGTCCCTTAATTTTCTTAGGAAGTATAAATCTACTCATTGTTTTATTTAGAGATGTCTTTCCAATTCTTTTACGCCAAAGTTTATACACCTTATGTTTCTTTTTGCCTGATTTTGTTACAGATATTAAATGTACCTCTTTTGCAAAAACTGACTTAATTAAGCTCGCATAGACACTATTTTGAACAATCTTTCTTGGATTCTCACTACGCGCACCGACTGAATAGCTTATACTCAGTAACAGCATAACAATAAACATTTCAGTTTTTTTGATTAAGGATTTCATCTTTAACTATTTCTCCATCTTTTATATGAATAACCCTATCTCCATATGGAATAAGGCTTAAATCATGAGTAACCATTACAATAGTATGTCCTTTTTCTCTAGCCAGACGACTGAACAACTCAATAATATCTTTCGCTGACTTTGAATCTAAATTACCAGTGGGTTCATCTGCGAGCACAACATGGGGATCGGCGATGAGGGAACGAGCAATTGCGATTCGTTGCATCTGTCCACCTGATAATTGATGTGAATAATTACCTGATTTATCGCTGAGACCTAGATCGCCTAATAGTATTCTTGCTTTATTTTCTGACTCTTTTGAATCTTGACCATCTAAAATTAAGGGCAATACAATATTTTCAAGTGCATTGAGATTGTTTAACAAATTAAAAAACTGAAATACATATCCTAAATGTCTCCTTCTAAATTGTGAAAGTCCTTTATCATTCATCTCATTGAGCTTATCCCCCATCACTTCAATATAACCAGAATTAGGAGTATCTAATCCTCCAAGAAGTTGCAGTAAAGTACTTTTTCCGGAACCACTTGGACCTACTATAAATGTCAATTGTCCTTTATATATTTCTAAATCTATATTTTTTAATATATCGAGATTAATATCTCCACGCTTAAAAGTCTTTGAGATATTATGTGCTTTTAAAATAGTCTTCATACAATTCCATTTTTTTGATAGGCCCACAGCCCCAGATTTCGTTTGCTTTCACATGCGAATATTTTTTGAGCAAGCCTTGTGTAGCATTATGGCATTACCTTCAATTACAATAAGAAATGCTTAAAA
>JABGXW010000073.1 GCA_018675575.1 Bacteriovoracaceae bacterium
ATATGCAAAATCTAAGGGGGTAGCCCCATATCTCAATTCTCTTACATCGCCTTTTGGGGTAAATATAAAAACGCCACCAATGTCGAGGTCATTTTTAACAACATTAAGAAATTCACTATTACTTTCTACAGATTGGTTAAATTCTAAAAGCTCTTGAATCCAATCAAGCTTTGCGGTTCCTGATTTAAGACCCTCTTTATATTTCCAATGAGCAGCAACCCCCGTTTCTGCAACATCATCCATCTCATTGGTTCTAATTTGAATTTCAATTCTTTCGGCATTAGGACCAATAACCATAGTGTGAAGAGATTGGTAATTATTAACCTTTGGAATCGCGATATAATCTTTAAATCTTCCAGGGATAGGTGTAAATGAAGAATGAATAATACCCAGGGCTTTATAACATTCAGTTATGTTCGCAACTATCAGTCTGAATGCAAGGATATCTTGAATTTGCTCAAAGTCGACTCCTCTTGCCATCATTTTTTTATATATACTGTAAAATTGTTTGGGACGACCTTTCACTTCAGCTTTTACGGAATAAGAAATTAATTTTTCTTCAATATCATTAACCGTTTCTTTAATATAAATATCACGATCAATCTTTTTCATTGCTACTTTTTCTGCCAATCGATAATAAATATCTGGCTTTAAGAATCGTAAACAAAGATCCTCAAGCTCACCTTTTACAGAGTTAATACCTAGTCTACTTGCGAGTGGTACATAGATATCTAAAGTTTCCTGTGCAATTTTTTTCTGTTTCTCATCATTAACATATTGAAGAGTTCTCATATTATGCATTCTATCTGCGAGCTTAACGATGATAACTCTTAAATCTTTAGCCATGGCAACAACCATTTTTCTAAAGTTTTCTGCTTGAGATTCTTCTTTTGTTTTAAATTTAATCTTTGAAATTTTGGTGAGGCCTACAACAATTTGCGCAACCTCAGGATTAAACTCTTTCTCAATTTCTTCAGGTGTAATATTACAATCTTCAACCACGTCATGTAAGAGACCTGCAACAACTGAATCCATATCCAATCGTAATTTTATTAAAGTCGCTGCTACATTTATAGGATGGATAAAATAATCTTCACCAGAAGACCTTTTCTGTCCTTCATGAGCTTTCTTGGCGTATTTATATGATTTATCTAGCAATTTATAATCGGCATCAGGAAAATAGGCTTGCATCCTTAGTTTTAAATCACCTAAGTCAATATCTCGTTCATGTGAAAAGTCTAGGGACTGTATCAACTAAGTCTCCAAAATATCTTTTATAATGGATTTCAATTCATTATATGAGCGTTCAAGTTCATCGTTTACTATACAATAATCATAATCTTTTTTACGTAATAATTCTTGTTTTGAATTATTTACCCTTAAATTGATAGATCCTGTCGAGTCAGTGCCCCTAACCCTAAGGCGACGCTCCAACTCTTCCATTGAAGGCGGTTCAATAAAAATAGCATTTGCCTCGTTGCAAAAATAGTTTTTAAACGAGTCCGTTCCCTGAATATCGAGATCAAAAAGAAGATTCTTACCTACACTCAATTGTTGTTCTACAAATTCTTTCGAAGTGCCGTAATAGTTTCCATGAACTTTGGCCCACTCAAGAAAATCATTTGTTTTTATTTTGGATTCAAATTCTTCGGTATCGATAAAGTTATAGGCAATGCCATTAACCTCACCTTCACGTATTTCCCTCGTTGTAAAGGAGACAGATTCAAGGATTTCAGGAAAATCTAATTTTAATCTCTTAATTAATGTGGATTTCCCTGAACCTGAAGGAGCGACAATAATTATTATTTTACCTTTACACATGCTCATTCTAGATTAAGACCTTGTTCTCTAATTTTTTCTAATTGGACCTTCATTTGAACAACTGAATCTGAAATTTCTGATATCGATGATTTAGAACCAATTGTATTGGTCTCTCTACCGAGCTCTTGCATTAGAAAATCTATCTGGCGTCCTACCTCTTGTTTTTCAGTTAGGAGCTTTTCTAGTTTTTCTAAATGTATTTGAATCCTATTTGTTTCTTCTGAGACGTCTAGTTTTTCTAAATAGTAAACGACCTCTTGAAGGAAGCGAGGTTCGTCTACACCTAATTCAGGCTTAAACTCATCAAACCTTTTCTTGAGTTTAGTCTCCACATGATGTTGGAACTCTGGAAGCTTCGATACAATTAATTGATAGTACTTTTTATATTCTTTTTTATGATTTATAAGTACTTCTACGAGTTTTTCACCCTCTATTGCTCTCGATTCTTCAAGATTATTTAAAGCATTTGAAAAAGCCTCTTTTGCGAGTACAAACATTTCGGTTTCAGTTTTCTCATTTTTGTCTTTATAAAACTCTTGCCGAAGAAAATCCGTTGGCGAAAAAACAATTTCAACATCTGTAGATGTTGAAATTGTTTTTAATTTTTTAAGAAAATCATTTATCTTTTCAGTGTCTAGATCGACGACATTAGATTTATCGACAGTCTTTTTATAATTAATAAAAATGTCAAAGCTTCCTCGTTTAAATTTGTGCAGTAATATTTTTTTAAATTCTAACTCTAAGGGGGTGAAGATGGATGACATTTTAAATCGTATATCTTTGAATCTATGGTTGACCGATTTTATGTCTACAGTAAAAGAAAAATTTCCATTTTCACTTTCTCCTCGTCCAAATCCTGTCATTGATTGTATGGCCATCAAAACCTCTATTGTTTTATCATTGTAGAATTACCCATCTTTCTAAATTTATCGAATCTATTTTTCAATAGGCTCTCAACGTCCAACTTCATAAGTTTTTTCATTTCTTCGAGAACCACTTTCTTGACTGCACCCATTGCCGCCTCTGGATCTTTCTGAGCTCCACCATGTGGTTCTTTTATTATTCCATCTATCACATTAAGTTCAAGAGCTTTTTCAGGACTTAGTTGAAGGGAGTTTGCTGCTGTTTCAGCCATTTTTGGATCGGCCCAAAGAATAGAAGCACATGATTCAGGAGATATGACAGAGTAAACAGAATATTCCATCATGTGAACTTTATCAGCAATAGCAATTCCTAAAGCACCACCAGAGCCTCCTTCACCGATAACACATGCAATGATTGGTGTTCTGATATCGAAAAGTTCTGCTAGATTTTCTGCAATAGCGGACGCCTGTCCTCTTTCCTCTGCTCCAATTCCGGGATAAGCCCCGGGGGTGTCGATAAAAGTCACGATTGGAATATTGAAACGACCTGCCATCTTCATAACTCTTAATGCTTTTCTATAACCTTCTGGTCTTGGCATACCAAAGTTTCTATTCACTTTTTCTTTTGTCCTTCTTCCTTTTTCAATTCCGATTACGCAAACTCTTTGGTTTTCAATTTTACCGAAACCGGTAATCATGGCAGGATCATCTGCAAAATGCCTGTCTCCACGAATTTCGTGGAAATCTTCAATAATTGTTTCAATATAATCTACTGTATGAGGTCTCTTCGGATGTCTAGATAGTTGAACCCTTTCCCATGGATTGAGGTTTTCAAATATTTCATCCAATAAAGATTTTACTTTAAGCTGCAAGGCCTTAATCTCGAAGTTGATATCAACAGATTTATTTGTATCAGAAACTTGTTTTAATTCTTCAATTTGAATCTCTAAATCTTTAATCGGTTTTTCAAACTCAAGAGTGTAGTTGTCTAGCAAATCGCTCATAGTACCCCCATCTTATTCATAACTTATAAATGTTATAATTTGGACGAAACAATATAAAAAATCACGCTTTAAGACAATAATCTAACGCTGCGCATATGCCGATTAGCTCTGAAAAATTTAACGAGTTATTAAAGACTTAGACAATATAATCCTATTTGTTCGAAATAAGGCTATTCGATACTCCAGCCTTCAACTTTTCCGGCCTCAAAAAAGACCTGTCTGACTTTCCCACTTTCATAATAAGACCATCTTTCATTTTGATTTATTGGATTTCCAGCAATATCAACCCTGCTTGGCTGACCCCATCTGCCAATAATATTATCTTTCGACATCCCCATGGAAATATCATTCACTTTTACAGCACGAGATTCAAAGAAGCTCATTCCCTTCCCTTCACTCTTATCTTTTAAATATTTTTTACTAATTTCTGGTGAGTAACCTCGACTTATTAAATACTCCAGTTTTTCATTTCTCGGTAGATTTAAATAATAAATCTTGTCTGAGTCAGATGGTAAAAATTCTAATGCTCTATTGTATTCATCAAGTTCATATTCACTGAGATTATTTAGCTTGGAAACTAACTCCTCTCTAATTGATCTATATTGGGCGGCAGCTTTCTTTGTTCTTACAGAAGCTGGAGTTCTTAAGTTGATTTGTTGACGAGATCTTCCTTCAGCAGCGTGATCGCCAGCTACTACAGGAAAGTCTTGACCAGCAATGAAAAATCCATCTGTTTCATGATCCATTTGCTCTATATAAGTTCTATTAGGCATTCCCATACCTGCACAACCATTCAATACAAGTAAAAATACACATGTTAATAATACCATAGTCAATTTGTTTATTTTTTCATATTTTTGATTTTTAGTAACTTTCATAGATTAGCTCCATATATTGTCTAACAGACCTATCGGTGTACTGTGAAGCTCGCAGGAAATTTTCCTCGTTCTTAATCAAGAAGGGAATAATTATCCCTTGCCAACCCCGCGTAATAAGCTCGGGTAATAAACTTATTCTTATAATTCCCGATAAGTTGGTGTGGTGAAAATGTAAAAATGTACATCACTCAAGCTTAGGAATTAAAATTGAAAAAATGGATGAAAATTGAAGACAAATTAAACAAAAAGCTTGTTGAACTTTTTGCTTATATTGCTTTCCTCTATCAGAAATATTGCCCTAAAAAAATACAAATATTTTTTATCAATACTCGTCAATTTACAATTGATTCTAAAGCGAAGGGTATAAACTCACTTAAGATAGGTATTAAAAAGAGTCTTATTATTATTCCGCGCTTCTTTAAAGCGATAGGAAACAAATTCGGAAATCTCCAAGGTTATTTCACTCACCTAGTCATATCATTAAAATCTTTAAAGAAAGAAAAGATGCAGTTTAAGGATTTCTATCATTCATTACAAGCGGCTATATTAGTAATCCTCTTAAGGATAAAATCTTGGTATATGAGTCTAAAGAAAAGCACCGTTATCGTTTCCCTTACAACATCTTCGGTTGTAGTATACTCACTTTTTAATATTTATTATCAGGGAAATACCATCCTCAAAAGCCTTGGGAGAAAACCTGCAAGTGTAGATACTTCTTCCTTCGTTGATGTCAGGCCAAAATATTACAAAAGAGACCAAAGATTTTTTAATCTTTATCATATCAAACTTCCTCTCTATATCGACTCGATAAACGATTATAAGCACATCAAAATTACTCTTACTATGCAACCTTCGAATAAATATATTAAAGAATATTTTTTAAAAAATGAACATATGGTCAAAGATAAACTCTCAATGATGATCTATCCTGTCATTCCATCACTTCCAGTATCAAAAGAAGGTAAGCTCATCATAAAAGAAAAAGTAAAAGAGGAATTAAATAATTTACTCAAAGAAAAGAGCATAAATGGTGTTATAGAAGAAATATATATAAATTCCGTCCTTGGAACATAACATCTAATTATGCAATATCTTTCAACATTGTTCTTACAGTATTTGGTGCCAAGTCTAAAGCTTTTGCGGTATTTCTTAAATGACCATGATATTTTTTAAAAACTTTTGCCGCATAGTTTTTTTTAATATTCTCCATTGAAATGACGTCACAAAGCTCCTCCGTATCAGAAATATCTTCATCTAATATCTTTAAACTTTCGTCGCATTCATGCCAAACGAGCTTATCCCCTCCCTCTAAGATAATTTTCTTTTTAAGATGACTCAAGAGTTGACGAATATTTCCTGGCCATTTAAACTCCATATAGTAATCTACTAAGTTTTCCGACAAGTAATATTTATTCTCGAGAGCAAAATCATGGCAGATGACTCTAATTAATTCGGGGTTTTGTCTAAGAGGAGGAAGATTAACGACCACTCCATTAGAAATTCTATAGTAAAAGTCTTTTCGCATTTTATCTTCAGAAACAAGTTTTTTTAAATTTGAACCTGAAGCAAATAATACTCTAACTTTTGATTTTCGAGGCCCCTCTCCACCCACCTGTCGATAGATACCATTATCTAAAAATAATAGTAGCTTTGTTTGGAGTTCTGTTGATAAAGAATCGATCTCATCTAAAAAAAGTGTTCCATAGTGAGCTTCCTCTATAGCGCCAAATTTATCAGTTACAGCCCCAGTAAAGGCCCCTTTCCTATGTCCAAACAACTCACTTTCAATTAAATTTTTTGAAAACGAGGATAAGTTAAGATGCACAAGGCGTCCTGATCGACCACTTTCTTTATGAATAATATTTGCTAATCGTGTTTTTCCTGTTCCCGTCTCTCCTTCGATTAGAATAGAAATGTCAGATTTAACTACTCGCGGATTCAATTTTTTAGATTCACATATATGAGAACTATTCTTATAAAATGAAGTCGAAGACGTCATTTTTAATTTATGATAACCAAAATCGAGTACATCACCTCGTTCAATAAAACTTTGAAAGCTAAATATTCCGTTAATTCTAAATGGAGTTTCATTTAATGAGCGAATTAGATATCGACTTTCTAAACCTAGCTCTTTCTCATTCTGTGATTTAATTAAAGATAGTTCGATCTCGTAATGATGTTCACTCATTTCAGGTAAAACTAAAACACAATTTCCCAGTTGAGCATGAGATAAGGATTTTTTAGAGTGAATATCGTAATGAGTCCTGTTTAGAGAGATTACCTTTTTTCTTCCAAGGGCAGGATAAAGCTCAAGTTGATCTCCAAGCCTTAGACCCTGCTTAAATAATTTATGACAGACTTCTTTATGATAAAATGATATTCGTTGCATAGTTCCTCCTTTAAAAAGGACTCATAGAGAGTTAATATAAGTAAGGCTTTTAAGAAATATTAAGAGAAAAATGAAGCATGCTAAGAGTACGCGCTACAGAATTTTCAGGATTGAAACATGAGTATAGAAATTATCAGAGGATCAGCAAAGTTTAGATACGGCATGTCAAACCCTAAACAATTTCAAGGATGGCTTGAAGAACACCCAGAAATCATCGGATTCAGTATGGTTGGAAGATCGAATGTGGGAAAATCAAGCCTTATAAATGCTCTATTTGGAAACAAACTCGCAAGAACATCTAATACTCCTGGTCGGACCAGGGAAATAAATATTTTTGAATTTCAAATTGGAGAAGCAGGAAATCCTATCGATCATAAGTTTTGGCTTTTTGATTTACCTGGATATGGTTACGCAAAAGTAAATAGAGAGATGAGCAAAAAATGGGAAGAGCTCATGCAGATATTCTTCCAAGACATTTCTGAAAAAGTAAATATGATCAACATTCAAGATGCTCGTCATCCTAATCAGAAAGCTGACATAGAATTTCATCAATTCTTAAAGAATTTTGAATGCGAGACAACATTAGTGTTCAACAAGTTAGACAAATTAAAAAAACAAAAAGAAAGATCTGCTTTGAATAAACTAAAGCCTACTATCTATAAAGATTATAAATGGGTGAAAGATATACATTTCGTATCTGCTGAAAAGGGTGCAGGGCTAAAATCTCTTCATGATTCTATGGTTGGGCACTTGCTCTTAAAAAGTGAAAATGAATGATAGCTTCCTTCTAGAGATTTACCAGCTTTTTATTCTCTTACTAGACCTCAATCTTATTGTCTTCTTAACTCTTTATTCAAAACCAAAGTTTATTTTTAATCGCTTACGAATGATCTCTGAAGAAAAGTTTATTCCAAAATGGGTCTACAATATGAGTCTAATTAATTTAACCTAGAGTGGTATCTGTTTAGGTATTATTACTTTTTTTATAAAATTAATGAATTCAATGATTATAATTTAATTCTTCTTTTCATCGTTCTGAATTAATTCCTCTGCACCTAATTTATCTTCTTTTTTTTCATCTTCAGCTTTTATCTCAACAGATACATCTATTGGGCCTGGAGCAAATTTAATTTTATTAACATCTGACTCAATTGATTTAAGTTCAGATTCACAAGTTTTCACAATGGCCAATAGTTCTGAAACACGGGAATTTTCCCATTTTAAATCTTTTTTCTTCATGGCCTTAACGGCAAGCCGCCCAATTTCTTCATAAGCTTCATGCAGATTGGTATTCGTTTTTGATGCTGAAAGCATCTTTTTACCAATCTTTGTTGTTTTCATAAACTCATTCTGGCAAACCTGAAGTAGCTCTTGAACTTTATCTTTCCATTGTTGATTTTTTCGCATCATCATTTCCTTGCTTGCAAACTAGGTAAAGTATATCTCTATAGGCATTACTTGTGAAGCAAGGGCAATCTGTTAAGATTAAACTTAATAATATCAATAGTATACCTGAGCAAATATGTTTAATTATTTTAAGAATTCCTTCAATTTCAGCGCTTTCAACTCTTCCTTGAAAGCAAACAAATTTAAACCAATATTTGAAGAGCTAAATCAAAAGTACCCTAAAGGATCTGACCCATGGGGCCTCAATATACGAAAGTCTATCAAATCCTTAGAGAAAATCTATCCGTTCTATAAACATTATTTTAAAGTTCGTGTCTTAGGAAAAGAAAATGTTGAAGATAAGGCCTATATGGTTGTGTCCAACCATACAGGCCAAATTGCAATTGATGGAATGCTGATCAGTACCGCTTTTGTACTTGAAGTTTTTCCTCCTCGAATATTAAGACCTATGGCCGAGAGGTTTATCACAAGTATTCCTTTTATAGGATCATGGGCGGCTCAAGGTGGAGCGGTATTAGGCGATAGGCAGAACTGTATTAATCTTTTAAAAAAAGGACAATCTATTTTAGTTTTTCCAGAAGGGGTTAAAGGAATTGCAAAATCCACAAAAGATTATTACAAACTTCAGAATTTCACGAAAGGATTTTATCGTATCTGTGCAAAGCTTGGAGTTGAAATATTACCCGTTTCTGTTGTGGGTGCAGAAGAATTTTTTCCCTATGTTTATCAAGCTAAATACTTGGCCAATATAATAGGCATTCCAGCCTTACCGATTTCAGCAAACTTTATCCCTTTACCTAGCCCTGTTGACATACATATTGGTAAACCAATTAGAATCCCCCAAAAAATTTCACACGATTCTTCGGATGCAGAGATTACAAAAGAAGTAAAAAAGATTGAAAATGCGATAGAAGAAATGCTTAAGGAAGGTCTCAAAAAAAGACGTCCCTTTTTTGCAAATCAAAATCTAAAGGACAAATAATAAATGGTTGATTTGAAAAATATTAATAACATACTTTTAATTGGTATGGCTGGTGGTCTTGCTCAGTTAACAGCGAACTTAATAACAATTAAGCATCCTCATATTAAAATATTAGGTGTTGATTCTCGTAAGCCTACAACTGACCTTGACAAAAATAATATCGAATTTAGGCGAATGAGATATACGAGAGGGAATTTTGAAAAGGTTTTTAGAGAGTATAAGTTTGATCTTGTTTTACATCTTGGAAGAATGAGCCATGCAAATAATGACAATGCGTCTTTGATAAAAAGGCTGGACCTTAACTTAATGGGTACAAGCCGAATTCTCGATCTGGCACTCAAGCATAATGTTAAAAAAGTTATCATACTCTCCACCTATCATGTCTATGGAGCTTTACACGACAATCCCGTTTTCATTGATGAAAATCATCCGCTTCGTGCCTCAATAAGATGCCCAGAGCTTCGAGATGTTGTGGAAATGGATCAAATTTGTACAAATTGGATGTGGAAAAATAAAAATGAAATTGAAACAATTGTTCTTAGACCTTGTAGTATTATTGGACCACAGATAAGAAATACTATGAGCCAGTACCTAACAACTCCTTACGCTCCCTTACCCGTTGACTTCAACCCCATGTTTCAATTTCTTCATGAATTCGATATGGGACAAGTTCTTATGGAAAGTATTTCAAAAGTTCCTACAGGAATCTATAATGTTGCTCCTGATGACGTCATATCGCTTAAAGACGCGAGGCGAAAGACAGAAGTACCATCCATACCAGTACCTATCTTTATGCTAGAACAAGCAGCTAAAGTTATTAAGTTCATTTGGTCTTTCCCTGACTATTTCATCAATTACATAAAGTTCTCCTGTATCATTGATAATAATGCACTAAAAAAACATATTGGTGATGATTTCTTTCGCTTCAACGCCAGAGAGTCCCTAGAACTGCTCAAGATGGACTAGACTACTAAATTGACAGTTTTTCCGATCTCATTTAAAATATTTTTTCAAGGCCCGGTGGTGGAATGGTAGACACGGTAGATTCAAAATCTGCTGTCTTCGGGCGTGCCGGTTCAAGTCCGGCCCGGGCCACCATATAATTGGTCATAATTATTTCTAGCACTTCTGTAAATTACAAAAAACCGATGACGAGCAGCGCAAAAAGAACCTAGTCCAATTAATATTTTACTGACATTTGTAACAAGGCCATCTGGCCGGTTCTTATCTACATTTTCATCTAGAATGCCAAATACGTTTTTCTACCTAGAAACCATTCTTCTAAGTTCTCGGCTCAAGTGTAACTAAATAATGCCATATAATCCTAAAGCCACTGAAGTGACACCAATACAAACCCATGATATTATTTAATTAATAGTATAATCAAAATAGACAACAGATATCAAACAATTAATAGATATCAGAAAGAAAAAAATGAGTATAATTATTAAATTAATTTATCCAAACAAAGAAGACCTCATCGCTTTTGAAATAATTAATATGAAAATAACATTGGGTAGAAATCCCGAAAATGATATTTCTTTGCGAGATAATATTTTATCTGGAAATCATTTAACAATTGGAAATCTTGCTGGCCGAATCACCATTGAGGACCTTGGCAGTAGCAATGGAACGATTATAAATAGTACTCCAATAGTAAAGCGTACAAGAGTTTACCTTCAAGACGAGATCGTATTTGGAGAAGGGTTTTACATTGCGCTAGATAGAACAAAAATGACAGATAAAGAATTAATAGATAATAAACGACCACATACAGGCTCACAACCCCTAGATATTTACACCAAAGAAGTTAGTGATATTAACCTTGCTGAAAAGTACGGTGAAGTCAAAAAATTAAAAGATAATATCGATCCAGAAATTCTACTCGATTGCGAAGAGCTTATGAAAAAAACGCCTGTCAGCTACTTTAAAGTCCTGTATGACGAAGAAGATGAAGATCAATAGTTTTAATTATTAACTTAGGTTAAGTAAGTATATCTCTTAAGACATCTTTCATAAAAATCAATGTAAAGTCATTGCATAATGCCATTATTTTATTAATGGGAACTTATGAATATATCATTCGATATAAGTAAAAAATTCATGCTTCAAAAGAAATTTTTACTGTCTTTTACAAAAAAGTTTAATAGGATAAATATAATAAAAGCTAGGAATAGACGATGACAGTCGCAAAAGCCAAGACGCGACACACAAGGAGATCATCCATGGATTTTTTCGCTGAATTAGGACTCAAAATGATAAAGGAGAAGGGGCATGTTTATAAAAACTATTCAACTTCTTTTCTTGTTCAAAAAGCAATTGAATATGGACATGGAGTTCTCTCTGAAGATGGTTCACTAGTAGTTCTTACAGGAAAACACACAGGAAGATCTGCAAAAGATAAATACGTAGTGAAGTCAGCCTCTACTGCTGATACAATTTGGTGGGAAAATAGTTTAAATGAAATGACCAAAGAACAGTTTGAAGCGTTAAAAATAAAAGCTTTGAATTATTTAAATGAAGATGACCGAGATGTTTTTATAAGTACAAGATCGGTAGGAGCAGAAAGAAAACATAATATAGGAGTTAGAACTATAACAACCCATCCTCATCATGCTTTATTCACAAAGCATTTATTTAGAGGAACAATTAAAAAATTCAACTCAGAAGACTATCTTATTTTACATGTACCAGAAATGGATATTGATCCAAATGAATTTGGTTCTCATTCTAAAACAATTATTACAACATGTTTTGATACAAAAGTTACAATCATTACGGGCTCGCTTTACGCTGGCGAAATTAAGAAATCAATGTTTTCAATTATGAATTATATGCTTCCCGATAAAGATGTACTTCCTATGCATTCTGGTTGCAATAAATTAGAAAATGGTGAAGTTTCAATTTTCTTTGGACTTTCCGGAACGGGAAAAACAACTTTATCAACTGATGTTGGAACTCTTCTAATTGGAGATGATGAGCATGGCCTAAGTGACGAAGGTGTTTTTAACTTTGAAGGTGGTTGCTATGCAAAAACCTATAAATTATCTTCTCAGACTGAACCTGCTATCTATAAGGCCTCAAATCAATTTGGTGCTATATTAGAAAATGTGGTCTTAAATAATAAAACAGGACGAGTTGATTTTTTTGATAAATCAATTGCCGAAAATGGAAGATCATCATATCCACTTCCATTCATTGATGAATTAGAAAAAACTTCAGTTGGTGGAATTCCAAAGCATATCTTTTTCTTAACTGCTGATGCATTTGGCGTGCTTCCTCCTGTCTCAAAACTGACTCAAAAACAAGCGATGTTTTATTTTGTTCTTGGCTATACTGCAAAACTTGCTGGTACTGAAATTGGTGTAAAAGAACCACAAGCAACTTTCTCCTCATGCTTTGGTGCACCATTTATGCTCAGACATCCAAGTGAGTATGCAAAGTTGCTGGGCCATTATTTAAAAAAGTATGACATTCAAGTTTGGCTTGTAAATACAGGTTGGACAGGTGGATCTTTTGGTGTTGGTCAAAGATTTCCTCTTCACGTAACAAGAGAAATTATCAGAGCAATTCAAGCCGGAAAGCTTAAACATACAGAAATGAAAGAAGATCCCATTTTTGGTCTCGCTATTCCAAAGTCTGTGAAAAACGTAGCTCCAACCTTACTTAACCCTCGAAAGGGTTGGGAAGATGGAAAGAAATATGACCAAGTGGCACAAAAGTTAGCTCAATCTTTTCATAATCAGATTGAAACCTTTGGAGACTTCTACAATGAAAATATTCAAGGTGCTCCAACCTATAGGGAATAATAAATAAATATGAGCTTCTTTTATCTTAAGGCCTTGCATATAATATTTGTGGTCACCTGGTTTGCAGGTCTTTTTTATATTGTAAGGCTCTTTATCTATCATAGAGAAGCTCTCGAGCTTCCTGAACCGAATAAAACAATTCTCACAGATCAATATAAAATCATGTCAAAAAGATTATGGTATGGGATCACATGGCCATCATGTGTTCTAGCTCTTGGTTGCGGTCTCTCATTGCTCCCAAACTTTCTTCCACTTATAGGGAAAGCATGGCTTCATGCAAAATTATTTTTCGTCTTTCTTCTCTTTTTATATCATTTGAAATGTGGAAGTATTTTTAAACAACTCCAGTCCAATAGTTCAAATTTCACTAGTAAGGGCCTAAGAATTTGGAATGAAGTCGCCACTGTTTTATTGGTGTCAATCGTATTTCTAGTGGTCTTAAAATCAATAATAGACTTTAGCTATGGGCTTGTTGGGCTGTTTTCATTGATGGCCAGTTTGATGCTGGCAATAAGAATGTACAGAAATAAGAGACTTAGTTAGCTTACCTGACAGATAGAATCGGTTTTCTAACCTCTATTCACATCTTTGTTCATTATTTGTAAGTAATTAAGAGAACCTTTTTGTTTTTAAAGTCTTTTAAACTTTCTAGAATAAATAATTAGACAATCAAAACAAAAGGAATTGTTATGAAAAGCCTGCTACTTTCTATTATTACATTAGTGCTAACCCTCAACCTGTCGTTTGCTGACAATTTTCATCCAAATAGACTTATGGTCAAAGTTAAATCTGGTGAAGCATTACCAAGTTCAAATTTAATCACTCATTCAAAAGTATTATTTGGAAATGTTCACGTTCTTTACACTAACGACCTTGAAAAATTAAATGTGGAACTTTCCTCCCATCCAGCAGTAGCCTTTGTTGAAAAAGACTATAAAGCAAATAAAAGACAACTTGCTAAAAAAGTTCCTACATTAGAGTCTGATAAAGATTTAGGTGCAGGACCATTTAACGATCCAAAAATAAGCAAGCAATGGACATTCAAAAAAGCTTCTCTAAACGGTATTTCAGTATCAGCTGCTTATTTAAATAGAAGAACTTCTCCAAGAGAGCAAATTATCGTCGCAGTTGTTGATACTGGTATCGACTACAATCATTCAGATCTTAAAAATGTAATGTGGACAAATCCAGGAGAAATTATAGGAAACGGAATCGATGATGATGGAAATGGATATATTGATGATATTCACGGAATCAATACTTTGGTTAGAGATTCAAACGGAAATGCAACATCAGATATGATGGACAAGCATTCCCACGGAACTCATGTCTCAGGAAGTATCGGTGCTGAACAAAATAATAACATTGGTATTGCAGGTGTTGCTTCAAACGTTAGAATAATGGGAATAAGAACAGTGCCAAATTCAGGTGACGAGTTAGATGTAGATGTTGTCGAAGCATTTGTTTATGCCGCAAAAAATGGTGCAAAGATCATTAATTGTTCATTTGGAAAAGCTAGAAATGAAGGTGGAATGATTGTCAGTGAAGCTATCGACTTTATTGGTAAAACATATGGGACATTAGTTGTCGCTGCCGCTGGAAATGATTCAAGAAATATTGATACGAGAGCAACTTACCCTGCAACATTCCAAAATGAAAGTTTATTAGTTGTGGCCTCTACATCAAGTAGAGGTGGTATGAGCTACTTTTCAAATTATGGAATTAAAAATGTAGACGTAGCGGCTCCAGGATCTGGAATTTATTCGACAGTTCCAGGAAACAGATATTCTTCAATGTCAGGTACTTCAATGGCATCTCCTAATACAGCAGGACTTGCAGCGGAGGTATTGTCTCACTTTCCAGAACTTACACCTATTGAACTTAAGAAAGTACTAATGGATTCTGTAACAAAGATATCTAGATTTTCAAACAAAGTTATGTCTGGTGGAAGAATTGACTTAGACAAGGCGCTAGAACTTGCATTGATTAATTCACAAAATTAAAAACAAGGGTAAAGATATTTTTATTAAAGGGCCCTTTTTAAGGGCCCTTTAATTGGTTAATATTATTTCGTGAAAATCTCAAAAATTAAATTATTTATTATCGGAACAATTCTCATATTGCTAACCTGCCTACTATATTTTGATATTGGTAGTTTTTTGACTTTAGAGTATTTAAAAGAAAATAAAGAGATTCTTATCAATTACTATCAGAAACATAAAGTTCAATCTTTATTAATCTACTTCTTGTTCTATATCTTCATGACTACTCTCTCTTTTCCAGGAGCTACAATACTGACATTAGCAGGTGCGGCCACTTTTGGGTTTTCCATCAGTCTTATTGTAATTAGTTTTGCCAGCTCCATAGGAGCGACATTGGCTTTTCTCATCTCAAGATATTTATTTAAAGATTATATACAGAAGAAATTTTCACAACAGTTAAAAGTTATTAATAAGGGCCTTGATCAAGAGGGAGCTTTTTACTTATTCAGTCTCAGATTAATTCCTATTTTTCCTTTCTTCCTAATTAATTTATTAATGGGATTAACCTCCATTAATGCGGTGAGCTATTATTTTGTTTCACAAATAGGAATGCTTTTAGGGACAATTGTTTATGTTAATGCTGGTGCTCAGCTGTCACAAATAAATTCACTCAAAGAAATTATGTCACCTCAAGTAATAGCTTCATTTATTTTATTAGGTCTGTTGCCTCTTTTTGCCAAAAAAATTATCTTATTTATTAAATCGAATTTTCTAAGCCCGAAAGTTTAGAGTCAAAATCTTTACTCAAACGATCTAATTTAGTGGAAGAAACCTCGAGTTCTTCGTAGACATCAACTAAACCTATTTGAATTTTACCAATTTTTTGAGAGAGTTCAGAGATCACGGATCCCTCACCCGCTTGAGAAGCCTCTACTAATTGTTTATTCAACAATTCCATTTTCTCTTCTCTTTCCATAATTATTTTTTCAAGTTCTTCCGTTTTTTTCTTAAGAGGATTACAAGACTTGGAACGTTCCTGAATAATTTCTTGTCTAAGTTTTTTATAATCTTTTCGAGAAAGTTTCTGAGTTATTCCTTTTTGTTTCTTCTCAGCTACTTGTTCAACCTCATCATCCCATCCGATTTTTTCAAGAAAGTCGAGATAGTTTCCATTAAAGCACTCTGCTTTATTATTTCTAAAGACTACTAATTTATTTATGACAGATCTTAGCAATTCTTCACTATGTGTAACGATAATCAGTGCCCCCTTATAGGCTTTTATTTCTTCAATCAGAATTTCAATCGATTCCATATCCAGATGATTGGTAGGTTCATCCAAAATTAGTAAATTTGTAGGATGAGCTAAAATTTTTCCAAGAAGTACCCTTGACCTCTCTCCACCAGATAAGACATCTATTGTTTTTTCTGCCTTATCGCCTGAAAAAAGCATTGCTCCACAGATATTTCTGATTCCTGAATTTCCAAGAGCAGGATTAGATTCTGTAATTTCATCAATAATTGTATTATTAAGATGAAGCCTGTTAATATTTGTCTGCCCAAAATGACCTTTTTTAAGAGAGGGGTGAGTTTGTACAGTTCCAGTAACTGCTTTCAATTCTCCGGCAAGAACATTTAATAGTGTAGACTTTCCTTTCCCATTTTTACCTATAATACCAACCCTATCTTGTTTCTTAATATCAATATTCAATCCTTCAAATAGATAAGATTCAGGATTGCCATCATAGGAAAAGCTTAAATTTTCAGCATTCAAGATCACCTTTCCGGGACAATCTTTGTAATGGAAGGAAAATCCAATATCTGACTCTTGAGATAGATCATCTAGCTCTCCCATACGAGCAATTTCTTTAAGTTTTGATTGTGCTTGAGATGCTTTTGATGCCTTGGCCTTAAATCTATCAGCAAATAGCTGCAGTTCTTTTTTTCTACGATCAAAGTTCTCTTTGGTTTGTTGGTAAACTTCATCTTCCATAGATAATTGCTCATAGAATTTAGAAGTTTTACCTTTTATTTTTTTGATTTTTCTACGAGTTATCCCCATAACATGGGTTACAACAGAATCCATAAAATCTCGATCATGAGTAATGATCAAGGCCTCACCATCAAAGTTTTTTAAGAATAATTTAAGCCATCGAATACTAACAATATCTAGATAATTAGTAGGCTCATCTAATAAAAGCATATCTGGTCTTCCAAGCAACGCCTTTGCCAGGTTAATTCTAACTTGATAACCGCCAGAGAAAGACTGTGGATCTTTAGTAAAATCTTCAACTTGAAATCCAAGTCCCATAAGAATTGATTCTGCTAAATAAAAACTGTATTGATCATCACCTGTTAAGACAGATGAGCACTCTTCAAGAACTGTTTCTTTGCTAAATTCAATATGTTGTTCTAAATAACCTATACTGTAACCTTTTGGTATTATTACATTACCAGTGTCAGAAGTAAGCTTATTTAGAATGATCTTAAAGAGTGTAGATTTACCTGATCCATTTCTTCCAACGAATCCCACCCTTTCTCCGGAGGAAAAGTTTAAATTCACACCCTCAAAAAGCATGTGGTTGCCGAAAGATTTACTTAATTGATTGATTTGAATCATAATTTATAGTTACAAAAGATTAATATTTTACTACCATGCGAAATATTAAAAAACCATTTAATTATCAGGCTAAATCACTATGATTGAAGTATCAAATTTAAAAAATATCGCTGTTGTTGCACACGTAGACCATGGAAAAACCACCCTAGTAGACGAACTTCTCAAACAATCAGGCTCATTTGATGAACGAGATCAAGTCGCTGAACGTGTAATGGATTCAGGCGAGCTTGAAAAAGAAAAGGGTATTACAATTACTGCCAAAAACTGTGCTATTTCTTGGAATGGTACAAAAATTAATTTACTCGATACTCCTGGACATGCTGACTTCGGAGGAGAAGTTGAGCGCGGACTCGTGATGGTTGACGGAATTATTTTACTAGTTGATGCTGCAGAGGGGCCTTTACCGCAAACAAGATTTGTTATGCAAAAGGCTATGGAAAAAGGTCTTAAAATTGCTCTTCTTATTAATAAGATCGATAGGTCTGATGCCAGACCAGATGAAGTTAAAACAGAAGTGGAAGACTTACTGTTAGAACTTGCAGCTTTCTTAAATCTCGAAGATTTTGATTTAGATATTCCTGTACTCTATTCTTCTGCAAAAGAAGGTTGGGCTGCTGTAAAACTACAAGATGCCCACGAAAATATGAATCCTTTACTCGATTTTATGACTGGAGACTATTTCCCACATCCACAGATTGCAGAGGGAACGGATTTTCAGTTACTAGTAGCAAATCTCGGTTACTCTAATTATCAAGGGGAACTTCTAATAGGACGAATCACAAGAGGGACAGTCAAGAAGCATCAAACTGTTACTTGTATCGGTGAAGAAAAAAATAAGAACTTCAAAGTTTCTTCAGTTCAAATCTACGACACCTTAGGAACTGTCGAAGTAGCCGAAGCACCTGCTGGGGAAATTGTCATTTTAGCAGGAATGACCATGCCAATGATCGGTGATACAATCACTTCAGTAGAAAAACCAGATGCCCTCACAAGACTTGTTGTTGACCCTCCTACAGTTTCTGTAAATGTGTCAGTTTCAACGTCTCCATTTTCAGGTCAAGATGGTGATTATTTAACAAGTAGAAAATTAGAAGAATTTTTACAAGAAGCTACAAAAATTAACGTCGCTTTAAAATATGCCCCCTCCGAAGATCCAAAGATTTTCAAACTTAAAGGACGTGGAGAATTACAACTGGCCATAGTTTTTGAGCAATGGAGAAGACGAGGATTCGAATTTATGGTTTCAAGACCTGAAGTTCTTTTCAGCACAGATGATGATGGCACTAAGACAGAGCCTTACGAAAGAGTCGTTTTAGATATTCCTAGCAATTGTGCTGGTGCGATCACAGAAAAACTCGCAATAAGAAAAGGCTTGATGGACTCTATGATTCCTTTGTCTGACAACCGAACAAGGATGGAATTTATTATTCCCTCCAGAGGACTCATTGGATATCGCTCAACCTTCCTAACTGATACAAGAGGTGAAGGTGTTTTATCTTCAGAATTTGTTGGATATAAACCATATGCTGGACAAATGCTTGCCAGACAAAATGGTTCTATCATTGCTGATAGAGGTGGAAAAATGACCCCCTACGCTCTTTTTAACTTACTCAATAACGGAGAAATGCTCGTTGTTCCTGGAAATAATTGTTACGAGGGCATGATTATTGGAGAGCATAAGAAAGAAAATGATACCAATGTTAATGCAGTTCGAGAAAAACATCTATCCAGTATGAGGACTGCTGGAAAAGATGTAAATATCATCCTACCTCCTGTACGACCCATAACTCTTGAATGGGCCATGGACTGGATTGATAATGATGAATGGGTTGAAGTGACTCCACTTGCCCTAAGACTTAGGAAAAAAGTACTCAAAGGTAATTTAAGATCTGTCATCAGAGCTGATAAAAAACCTAAGAAATCATGATTAACAGAATATCTAAAAAACTTATTCATGAGAAAGGTTTTAATAAAGCTCTTTTAAATATTTGGTTCCAAGGAGTCGAGACAAAACCCTCTCAAATGACTTGCTAAGTATCCACCAATAAATTACTTTAATTGATTATATTTCGTTGCCAGGCCCCGAGACTTATTGATGGGATATTTCTCGGCATTTTTCTTAAGCTTATCACGAGTTACAGCTGCCAAATCAATGTTTAAAATATCTGCCATCCGAAAAGTATAAAGAAGAACATCCGCAATTTCTTCCGAGATTGCTTGTCTTTTATCAACGTCATATGCGGGATCTTTCAACCTGAGCGACTGCTCTTCTGTCAGCCATTGAAATTGCTCAAGAAGCTCTGAGGCCTCTACCGCAAGGGCCATACTTAAATTCTTAGGAGTATGGAACTGATCCCAATCTCTATCTTTTGCGAATTTACGTAAATGTTGTATTATATTTTGAATATTTAACTCTTCCAAATCAACTACTCCTCAATCAAATATGAACATACGCACACTTGCCTGCGTAATAATCTATCAGAATTCTTATGAATTCCAAGGTTTAAAGTTTATGATGTTTACAACCTAAACATTATTGCGTTATAAATACATAACTTGCTTTCCAGAGGCTATATGCATCTCACAATTGTTGATGATTTAGAAGATAATCTTATTTCTTATCAAGAGTTACTTTCTCCCAAATTTGATCTCGAACTCATTAAAGATCCCGATAATCTCATTCCATTCCTCACAAATAATAAAACAGATATGATCATCCTTGACCTTCATATGCCAAAAGTAAAAGGTTTTGATCTTTATAGGAGACTAAAGACTCATTTACTTAGAGACTTCCCTGTTATTTTTGTTACAGCCGACCCTTCAGAAGAGGCAGTCATAGAAGGACTAACTCTTGGAGCAGAAGATTTTATTTCAAAGCCGGTTTCTCTTCGAGAACTAGAAGCTAGAATAATTAATAAAATAAAGAAAATTTCAGCTTCTTCTGTTCCATCTTCAAAGCAATTAATTGAATATCCAGGATTTAAATTATATTTAGATCTTCAATGTACAGAAATAAATGGAAATTCAATTCAGCTTACGCCAATTGAATTTAAACTTATTAGTTTATTTGCAGAACATCCCAACGAAGTTTTTAGCCGAATACATATCTCCAATCTTCTCTGGCCAAATATACATGTCCAAAACCAAAATATTGATACTCATCTTTCTAATTTAAGAAAAAAGCTTGGGACTTTTTCTAAACATTTAAAAACTATCAAGTCCCGTGGATACATACTTAGAATCTAATCAAACCCAATCTAAGTATCCAACTGATATTCTCAAGTAATTCATGAAAATGTAAATGTATCCATCTCATTGAAATTAAGGAAAATTCTGATAAGATTTATCTATATCAACACTGTCTTTTATGGAGGAAATATAATGAAAAAGGTTTTATGTGCAATAATTGCATGGAGTTTTGTCTCTGCAACCAACGCTACCTCTTATCAAGCTCAAGGCTGTGGCCTGGGATCAACAATTTGGACCGATGGTTCAAATCTAATGCATCAAACATTAGGTGCAACTACTAATGGTCTCTCAGGAACCCAAACTTTTGGTATAACTTCAGGAACTTCAAATTGCGAACTCGATGGTGTTGGAGGACAGGCTCAAACGGTTTTTATTCAAGCAAATAGGGTTGCTCTTGCAAATGATATCGCAAGAGGAAATGGAGCGACTTTAGCTTCTCTGACTAGAATGTATGGTTGCACTAATTTAGATGCTGTTGGCTCAGAACTACAAAAATCTTACCAAGTGATTTTCCCATCAGTGAATACGACAGCTCCAATCATCAATAGAACAATTACAGATATCATAGATAGATCAAGCGCTTGTATTTAACATAAACATTTTGCCAAATAACCCTTGATTGCCTACATTTTAAGTTATGATCAAGGGCATTTTTTTATTCATATTCTTTTATTTTCTCCTTTTGCTACAAGCTCATGCAAACTCTTTACTTGAGAATGCCATTGCTCTCAAACTAGATAAAAGTAAAGAATGGTTAAATCTTCTTCATTATAAAAAAACATTGCTAGGCTCATATCGAAGTGAGGCAGACACTGCCACATTCTTTTTGTCATCTGAAGGAAAATATTCTCCTGCCGAAGAGATGAAGGCGAGCTTAATAGCGATCTCAACTCCTACTAAAGAATTTCCTGATGAGCATGCACAATGCCGTTTTCCTGCGCGGACAATATTTTTCAAGAAAATGTTACCAGACTTCAAGGAATCATTTAAAAAAATTTGTCCCCTCTATGAAACATTCGTAAAAAAACTTTCTACAAAATCTGTCTCAATCGTTTTCTCTTCATATTATTTAAATAATCCGTCTTCTGCTTTTGGACATATCTTAATGAGATTTAGTAAACAGCAAGTAAGCAAAGAAGGTGAAAGCTTTGAATTACTAGATCACGCTGTCAATTACGCTGCAAACGTAACTACTCAAAATGCTTTACTCTATGCAATTATGGGAATGGTAGGTGCTTTTAAAGGTGAATTTGCATCTCTCCCATATTTTTATAAAGTAAGAGAATATAATGATTTTGAATCAAGAGATATTTGGGACTATCAACTTAACTTAACAGATAAAGAAATTGAAAAATTAGTCGCACATGTATTTGAAATGCGACAAACCTTCTTTGATTATTTCTACTTCACAGAGAATTGCTCTTATCATATGCTAGGCCTTTTAGATGCTATCAATCCAAATTGGAATCTGACTTCAAGAAATCCATCTATAGTTGTACCAGTGGATTCTATTCAAACATTATTTGAATCCAACGGATTAATTAGAAAAGTTAGTTTTAGACCTTCAAAATTAAGAGAAGTTAAACAACGCTTAAAGAATTTAAATGATATTGAAATGGCTGAATTTAATAAAGTTATTTCATCTGAAAATGTCATAGATTTAACAAAAGAGTTGAGTAGTAAATCACAAGCTAATATATTAGATGCAGCTATAGATTTTTTAGATTTTAAATATGCAGAAGAGATTCTTTTGAAGGAAGGTCATATTAAATCTATTAAAAGGTCATTTCTTATTGCACGCAGCCAAATCGAGTATAAATCACCACCTTTAAACATTGTTTTGCCGGATAAAGAACAACCTCAGAAAGGCCATAAATCTAGAAGATTGGGTGTTGGATATGGACAAAATAAAAGTGAACAACAATTCTACAATCTAGAATATAGAGCAACGCTTCATGATCTACTCGATTCTAATATTGGACATAATAAAAATGCTCTCATCGAGATGGGTCATGTTAAATTAAAATACTATCCAAGAGATGGATTACAAGTAGATTACGCTTCACTTTTTCATGTTCTCTCACTCTCTCCAATAGAAAAATATTTTTCAAATATTAGCTGGAAGGCCCAACTTGGATATCAAAAATTAAATGACCATCAGTGTAACAATTGTGGCTCACCCTTTGCTGAATTTGCAGGAGGTCTGAGCTATAGATTTTCAAAACTTCTCATTTATACAATGATGAAAATAGAAGTTGAAATCTCGAATGATTTTATTGAAAAAGGTTACAGGATTGGTGTGGGTTCTGAATCCACAATATTATTAAGATTAGGAGACAGATTTAGTTCGCTAATTAGTAGTGAATATATTCATAAATACGCCAAGAAAAATGAATGGATTTACAAATATTCTGCCAAAATGAGAATGCAATATAGATCAAATAAATCAATTGAGTTAGACTATACGAAACAAGAAACAGATTGGAAAATTGCTTCTAATCTCTATTTTTATTTTTAATTATCATGATAGAAAAAAAAAACCAATTAGAAAAAAGCGTCGCAAGTTCAAAGGCAGGAAGACTGAAAGCTCATCAATTTATGAGCCGAGATGTGATGGCCATCCAAGAAGGTTATAGCATAAAAACAGCTATCGAAATTCTAAAAGTACATAAAATATCTGGTGCCCCAGTTATCAAACCCACAGGTGAACTTATAGGAATTATCTCTTCTTACGACCTTCTTATTCAGGCTTCTGTTAATGATTTACACAGCTCTATTAAATTCAATACAAATGTTTTTTCAATAACAGAAGAAATGACATTAAAAGAAATTATTATTCTTCTCTACAAGAAAAAATTCCGAAGGTTGCCTGTCGTTAATTCATATAACAAAGTGACTGGTATCGTTTCTCGGATAGATGTTCTCTCGAAGATTCTGAAATCTTAAGAGTTTAAAAATCGAATCAGGTAATCTGTTCCATTATTAAATGTCTCTTCTTCCCTTACTATAGTATTTCTATTGTTAAATTTATTAATAATTTTAATTAAGTTTAAATCACTTATTTCATCTTCTTCAATCACAAGAGATCCTATCTGTTGTTCAGCTTCTTTGGCATTATGAAACTGCTCATTTTTCTGTGCAATTTTCAAAGGTATAAAAACAGATGGTTTATTTATGGCCATTAATTCACAAACCATTCCAGCTCCGGCTCTAGAAATAATGATATCCGCGAGTTTCATGATTTCAATCATATTCTCATTGATAAAATCAACAGGGATGTAATTGTCGGATTTAAATTGCAGGTATTCTGCAATACATTTTTTTCCAACTTGATGAACAATAAAATAGTTATCCTTCAATTCTTCTAGAGAATCTTTTATTAAATCATTTACAAGTTTTGATCCATTTCCACCTCCAGTTACTAGGAGCAGAGGTTTATTTATTTTTTTTAGGTCTATGTCTTCTAGGCTCATTTTTTCAGAGACAGGACTAAAACAATCTTCTCTGACAGGATAACCACTAAGTTCAGTCTTTTCTTTTGGGAAAAACTTAAGGGACTCCTCAAATGACACAAAGATTTTATCAGCGAACTTGCTAGATATTTTATTAGCAAGTCCTACTCTTGTAGTTTGCTCATGAATGTAGATTCTCTTTCCGGTTAACCAAGCAGCTATCACAACAGGAACCGAAACGAATCCTCCTGTTGAGAAGACAATAGTATCTCTATGCTTTAAGATTAATATTTGAAAAGATTGGAGTAATCCTAGTCCTATTTTAAAGATATCAATAAAGTTTTGAATTGAAAAATACCGCCTAAGTTTTCCTGTAAAAATAGGATGATAATGAGACACTTTTGAAGAAACGAGAGTTCTTTCAATCCCATATCTTCCTCCAATGTATTCAATATCAAAACCAGGAAGTTTTGCAATTAAAGTCAGTGCAGGCATCACATGTCCACCAGAACCTCCTCCTGTAAATATTATTGTTTTTTTTGTCATAGGATTATTTTACCTGAGTAGCTAGAGAATTTCCACAAACCTGAGCTGATGACCATGCCCATTGGAAATTATATCCTCCCAATTGTCCTGTCACATCTACAACTTCACCAATAAAGTACAGTCCTTTGACCAGTTTAGACTCCATGGTTTTAGAATTGAGCTCTTTACAACTAACACCACCTCTTGTAACTTCCGCTTTCCTATATCCTTCGGTTTTGAGAGGCTTAAATTGAAATTCTTTAAGAAAGTTAACATAGTACTGTTTTTCTTTTTTAGAGACTTCACCGAGTTTAGTTTTTAGATTTAACTTGAACAAGGTGGCAAATACGTCAATAAGTCTATTTGGAAGATTTTCTTTCAAAATTTGTAAAAGCGTTTTTCCTGAGTTTTGAGACATTGCGAAATCCAGATCAAGCTGAGGAAGAAAATCAATTTGAAGAAGATCATTTTCTTGGTAATAAAGCGAAGCTTTCAAGATGGCCGGCCCGCTCATTCCCTTTTTTGTAATTAATAAATCATCTTCAACTGTTTTCTTATTGATCATTATTCTTACTGGAATCGAGATTCCAGATAGTTGCGACATCGTCGATAAGTCCTCATTAAAAATCAAAGGCACTAAAGCGGGACTCAACTCTGTAATTTTATGACCAAATTGTTTTGCAATTCTATGTCCAAAATCACTCGCTCCAATTTCTTTTAAGGAAAGTCCTCCAGTCGCTATTACGAGATTATTTGTTTTAAATTTTTGATTAGTACTTTTGATATTAAAAATTTGATCCTTCAATTCGATATTTTCTGTTTTGCAATTATATTGAAACTCAACATTACCTTGTTCACATTCCTTATGCAGAAGTTCGATTATTTGAATCGCCTTTGATTGACAAAATAATTGTCCTTTTGCTTTTTCAACCCATTTAATTTGGTGAGCAATGACGAGGTCTAGAAAGTCCTGGGCCAAGTATTGAGAAAGGCTAGATTTGGCAAAATGTATGTTTCCAGAGACAAAATCGTCATTGGTTGTATAAAGATTTGTAAAATTACAACGCCCGCCACCTGATATAAGTATTTTTCTTCCAGATACTCTATTATGTTCTACAACGAGGACACGCAAACCTCTCTTCCCAGCAACTCCAGCGCAAAAAAGCCCAGAAGCCCCAGCCCCAATAATAACGACATCATAATAATTTTCGTCCATCACCTTATCTTATCATTAAAACTAAGAAAAAATTTCAAATATCTTTTTTTAAACTAAATAATTATTATCTTATGACCGATAATAAGTCACAAATGAAATGGAGCAGTTGCAATATGTCTAATTTAATTAAGTTACAAAAATTTAAAACTGAATTAGAAGAAAATGAACTTTTCAAAGAGGAAGGATTTAATTTAACGCCACAAGATATTGTAACAATTCTCAAGGGTATAAAAGAGGGTATTGATATCCTTGAAACACAAGGTCGAAACCCAGTTCACGCCCCAAAACTAAGAACTCAATAACCAAGAGTTTCAACGTGTTATATGATTACCTCTAGCTGTTCAGTTTACTGATTCTGATATTTATATTATAACAAATGACTCAAAATATAAATAATCAAGATCCCAAGGTGGCAGCAGTGAAATACAACTTCCAAGACATAGAATCAAAATGGCAAAAGTTCTGGAAAAAGAACAATACCTATAAAGTTCTAGAGGATCACTCTAAACCCAAGTTTTATATTCTTGATATGTTCCCCTATCCTTCAGGAGCGGGACTTCATGTTGGTCATCCTCTTGGATATATAGCTTCTGATATTTATACTCGTTACAAAAGACTTACAGGATTTAATGTTCTTCATCCCATGGGCTACGATGCATTTGGATTACCAGCAGAGCAATATGCAATCCAAACAGGGCAACACCCAGCAAAGACAACAGATTATAATATTAAACGCTACCGCGAACAATTTGATAACATGGCACTTAGTTTCGATTGGGACCGAGAAGTCAAAACTTGTGATCCTGATTATTACAAATGGACACAATGGGCCTTCATTAAAATGTTTGAGTCCTGGTATAATAATGACACAGATAAAGCAGAACCTATCGAGTCTTTACTATCCCTCTTTGAGCAGTCGGGTACAGATAATGTGAATGCTGCTACAACCGAAGAATTATCTTTTACAAGTTCAAAATGGAGCGAAAAGAACGAAGAAGAAAGAATGACGATTCTCTTAAACTATCGCTTAGCTTACTTAGCCGACACCATGGTTAATTGGTGTGCAGAGCTTGGAACCGTCTTAGCAAATGATGAGGTAAAAGAAGGCCTCTCTGTTCGTGGGGGATTTCCTGTGACGCAAAAACTTATGACTCAATGGTGCCTTAGAATTTCAGCGTATACAGAAAGACTCTTAAAAGGACTTGATTCAATTGACTGGACCTCATCGCTTACTGAAATGCAAAAGAATTGGATTGGAAAATCAACAGGTGCTACGGTTTACTTCCAATTAAAAGACCATGCAGAGAGAATGGAGATTTTTACGACACGTGCTGATACTTTATTCGGTGTAACTTTTATGGTGCTTGCCCCTGAATCTGATTTAATAAA
>JABGXW010000074.1 GCA_018675575.1 Bacteriovoracaceae bacterium
AATTGTCGACATGATTCACTTGCATTAGCGGGATAACGTTGCCCGAAGACATCGCTGGAGTATTCGATTGAGCTAAGGCTAGAAACATAGAGAAGATATCCCGTAAAAATCATACTTGGTAATAAAGAATAGAAAAACCTTCTATAGCTGCTACTGATATCCATGGAGACTTATCGGGAATGCCAGTCATGGACATTAATGTTAAGTGTTTAAATTTTATACAATTTTTACCTCATAAAGGTCACATTCCTATCTATTTTTGGCCACTTGGCCACAGAAAAGAGAAGAGTATTTGGCCCATGAATTGCATCAAATATAGAAAAGGACTATATATGCGAGCTCTCAATAGCTTAATCATTACATTACTCACTCTTAGCCTATCAACCCAGGCCTTTGCAATAGATAAATGTAAAGTAGTGAAGGCCATGGATCAAGGACTAAACCAAGATAAAGACAGTCTAGTCATGTTAAAAAAAATACATCATGAAATTCTAGAAGCAAAAGAATTAAAAAGAAGAATTATTGATGGTGAAAATATCAGAGAAGTTGGTATTTTAGCAGAGGCCATTGAAGAAGAAGTTCAAGGTATTGAAACATACGATGAAAAAGTCAAAAAAGGTCTTGTCGTAAGTACAGGATCGGCCATGCTTGCTTTATATATTTGGACTAGAGTTAATAGAGATACAAGAGGTATCAACCTTGGAAAGAGAATTTTTAAATCGGTTGTAACAACTCAAGGAAAATTACTTAAGAAAATTTCAGTCAACATGGTTCTAATCGTATCAATTGCGAGTACATTTTGGCTTAGTCGCCAACTGATAAATAATCATAACCGGAGAAGCATTCTTGCAGGTCTCATTGTAAAAATTAATAAGATAAAAGACTTAACAGGTGAAATTTTAATGCTCACTAATAAAATTGATAATGACCAAGTTCTTCTTGATATGAAGATAGAAGAATTAGAGGATGAAGGAGTTATCGCATATAGTGATGGTGATATACATTGCATTGATTAATTGAAATAAGACAGCTATAACTTGTATCATATTTTAAGATATTACATTCATTTAAACTAGTCTTCCTAAGAAGCATAGTTTTTGTTACTTTAAATTAAAATTTTCTAATTCTCAAATTCTGTAAGAAAGTTTTGCTTCCAGATTATACTCATTAAAATAGGATCAAATCCTTTTGCAACAAACCTTTGTGCGAGTTGTTTTGCAGACCTAAATTTTTGATTTTCAGAATTTTTCCAAAATGAGATTATTTTCATTTGAGAAGTATCAGTAAGGTCTTGATTCAAGTCAATTAAGTCCCAAAGAAATCCAGTAACTCGCCATTCATTCTTATCGGAATGGCAAACATCGTCAGGAATAGTTTCAAATCGAAGAGGAGCTCTTCTAGGCACCATGTATTCGAATTTAGCATCATTGTCAGACTGAGATACCGATAACCAGGCCGAAAACAATGAAGCCCAGCCTTCTGAAAGAGCTAAAGCTTTTGAGTAACATCTATCTATAAAATGCTGTCCACCACCGAAAACTCCAATATTGGCCTGGTCATAAATAGCATGTCCTAGTTCATGTCCTATAACATCCCATTGATAACCCTTTGTTACATTAACTGTATTAAAAGAATAGTAATCACCCGAACCAGGCCATCTTATTTTAATTTTCTTTTTCCAGAAACTAAGTAAGTTTAATGTCTCAAGTTTAGCCTTTGCTTTTTGAACAATATCTAAAATACCAATTACCTGTCCACCAGTTGAGTCGTAATCAAATACCAATTGTGTTTTTTCTCCACAGCGTAAATCAAAAAGAAGTTCATAAGTTTTTTTATAAGCAATTTGGAAATGAGTATTTGAGAGAAGATACGAAATTCTAAATTTTTCGTTTGGATTTTTCTTACAATAATCGATTTCTTGTAAGTTTCCATCAGAGAGAATTTTATTAGTTCCTTTTAAAACAAATTCTATGGGAGAGATTAGATGAGTATTCATCCCTTTCTTAATAGTTAGTTCTAAAGACATTTTGCCTGCTCTAACTGTTGAGATGTTTACATTATCGGCCCTAAAGTAATCGGTACCTTCAAGTATTACAAATTCCTTCTCATTATTTGGTTTATAGTCAATATCTCCAAATAGTTCTTGAGCCGAAATGATATGAGAAGCAAGTAAATAACATAAAATAATTTTTTTCATTAAAGTCCTTTTTAAGGTTGTATTTCTGGAGCCAAAATCTTTTTTTAATTATCTTTGATGAATCGAGGATAAAAGTCTTTATAATATCTTTCAGATATAGTTCGCCAAATTGTTTTTTCACCCTGATTTTCTAACCTTTCAATAGTTTTTAATCGATTGTAATATAATTCTCTCGTCAGATCATAATAGTGAGTTTTTTGAGGTCTCGTTTTTGATATATATTTTGGCATTGTAATAGTTGCTTCAGGAGTTACATTTTTTTCTTTTATTTGTTTATTTATTAGCTCAGCTCCCCCTTTATATAAAGATGGCCTTGCTCCATTGTAGAAAAAGTCATCTGCCTTTCCTGATTGATCAACAATCTTAAAAACTTGTTCTTTTCTAACTTTCTTTAATTTAACTTTATCTAAGAGTGCTTGGCACCAAGACTTTTTCCAATATTGAAGCACAAGAGGTTTGAGTGTTTTTAATGCTTCTAGATATTTTAATCTTTTAGAAAGAGATATATTACATACTGGTTTACAATATTTTACACTTATGTTTTTCTTTTTTACATGCTGCAAACATTCTGGATAGGCATTTTGGTCAACATCATTTAAAACATCAATACTTAATCTTACTTTATGTAAAGTCATTGAAGCGGAGGAAAGATTAGACCAAAAGTTAGGAATAAACACATCTAGTTGATTGAAGTTACCGCGAGAATATTTATCTTGAATATATCTTTTTAGAATATTATTTTGATTTGCATAATGCTTTTCTAATTTAATATATTCTGTTAAATAGAATTTTGCATACGCAGGGGATTCTTTACATTGAATAACATCATGCCTTAATTTATTTAGATCTATTTCTACTTGTTTAAAAGTTTCTTGATCTAAACTATCGTTAGGGTTTGAAATAACTGCACATGTCCGATTATTAATTAAGGACAATTCATAATCAAAAGTTTCATTTAGTATTTTTTTATGGAGGTCGATTGTTACATTATTATCATTGTAGTCATAGGACCACACAGTGCTTGAAAACAGTAATAAATAAATAATAATTTTCATGTATACGTACTTTAAGATTTATTTAGTAATATGGAAATTTTTTTATAATTATACGTATAGCACCCTAGAATGGAAGTATTTTTCGCGTAAGGGCCTTAATTTCAGGAAAATAATAGCCGATACCAACTCTAATTTCTTTCCAACTTTTCAAGCGATAGTAATCAGTTTTGATTTGTTCTTTCTCTTTTACTGGTGCCCCATACGTATCTCCAGATACTTTTATATAGGTTCTACTTCCAATGAAAGTTGTAAATGAAACTCCAATATGTGAAATTGATGCGATTCTTGACACATCATAGGACAGGTTATCACTTGCTGAATAATGCATCATTCCTAACCCAAAGGCCCCATTAAACTCTCCAAATGGAGTAAATATACTTACCGAGGCATCATATAATGCAAAATAGCTGGCATATAGAAATTCATAATTTATGTTTGAAACTACATAAGCTGACTTCCAAGAACTTGCACCAAAACGCGGAGATAGAAAGAAAGAATAATCCCATGGCCTATAAAACCTTGGATGGTGGGTTGTATCTAATAATAATATCGTTATGAGTCGTGGAAATGCATCGGGATGATCATTTGTACGGGCCTCTGCAAGAGTTTCAGTAGAGTCTAATAACACCTCCCTACTTTCAGTTGGACTGTAGGAATGGCCCACAATGATTGAGTTTGGAAGCAAGTCGATCATTGAAACGACATTCCTTAAAAAATTAAATCCAGACTGACTATTCTGTTTAAGTTTAAAGGGTTTTGAGTATTTGGTCTTAACTGGATGAACAGTAAATGCGTCAAATAATTCAGGTTGGACTATAATTTTATTCTCTTCTTCTTTAATATTAAAATAATAAAAATGTGTCAGATCGAATGACTCCCCTAATTGATTGAGGAATTCCCTTCTAATGTTATTAGGATGAGTGTCAGCGTAATTGTCAAGTCCCCTTTCAAATAATGCTTTTTTGGTGTCACTATTATCTATGATGATGGCCTCTTCATCGTTATATTTTGCAAATATTTTTTTCTTGAAAAACTTAATGATCTTACGTGATATTTCTCGATCTCTAGAGACGACAGGAAGAATAAGAATTCTTTTCTTACGCTTTATAGGTTTAAAATCGTTAGGATCTAATTTAGCATGCAATGGAGTTCTACAACGCCAGAGTCCCCCTGATAAATAATCTGTAATAATAAACAAAGATCCTATAACGGGGTTTAATAAAGTGACGACTGTATCGGGAACAACTGCCCCCCCCCAATCTGTTTGGCATTTATATTTAAATGGAATTTCAATCTTTTCGTTGTTAAAAGAAAACTCTCTTTTCCATGTCGGTTTGACCTTTAGAAAAAATGGCGTCGTGCCAAGGTATTTTTTATTTTCATTAAATACTTTGACCCCCCTCGGGGTAGAGTCAGCAATAAGAATATTTTTACTTCTTGAGAGTGTTCCACATGAAGTCATAACAAATATTAATATAAGTATAAAGTTATTTATCAATTATTTATTATTTCTATAGAGAACTTCATAACTCCACCCTAAAAGCTTATCAGTTTTGGGATGTAATTTTTTACCGCTACTTGTCCAGTTTTCACGATTGAGTTTAGGAAAATATGTGTCTGCTTCGCCTTCAAAATCAACCTTCGAATAATAAATTTTATCAGCGAGACTTAATGCATGATTATAAATTTCTCCCCCACCTATGATCATGGCCTCGTCTTCTCCATTTTGATCAGCCATTTCAAGGGCCTTTATTAATGAATTTGTAATTAAACAACCTTCTACCTGATAGTTTTCTTGTCTAGAAATAATAACTGTTGTTCTACCTGGAAGAGGTTTACCAATAGATTCAAAGGTTTTTCTACCCATTATAATATGATGATCCATAGTAATCTTTTTAAAGTTTTTTAAATCCTCTGGGAGCTTCCACAATAAAGCTCCATTATGGCCAATCTCATTTTGAGGGCCAACTGCCACAATTATTGATACCATCATACTGCTACTATTCCTTTAATATGAGGATGGGCCTCATAATTTTCTAATTCAAAGTCTTCGATGGTAAATTCAAATAGATCATTCACTTCAGAGTTTATTTTCATATTAGGAAGTTTATATGGAGTCCTTGATAATTGGAGTTTAGTTTGATCTATATGATTTGAGTATAAATGTGCATCTCCAAGAGTGTGAACGAAGTCACCTAATTCATAATGACAAACTTGCGCCATCATTGTTGTTAACAATGCGTAAGAAGCAATATTAAAAGGAACACCTAAAAATATATCCGCTGAGCGTTGGTAAAGCTGACAAGACAATTTATTATTGGCCACATAAAATTGAAAAAATGCATGACAAGGAGGTAAGGCCATTTGATCTAGTTCTCCAGGATTCCATGCAGAGACAATATGTCTTCTTGAATCTGGATTATTTTTTAATCCATCAATTAATTGTTTAATTTGGTCTACATGACTTCCGTCTGGTCTTTGCCACTTTCTCCATTGTGCGCCGTAAACTCTACCTAAGTTACCCTCTTCATCTGCCCATTCATCCCAAATTCGAACTTTATTTTTTTTAAGGTAGTTGATGTTGGTATCACCTTTTAAAAACCAAAGTAGTTCATGAATGATAGATCTGAGATGGCATTTTTTTGTGGTAATTAAGGGAAATCCTTCGTTTAAGTCGTATCTGGCCTGGTAACCAAAAATTGAGAGAGTTCCCGTACCAGTTCGGTCGGATTTTTCCGCACCGTTATTCAAAACATGTTTCATGAGATCTTGATATTGTTTCATTTATTTTCCTAAAAATTTTTAATTGATTGTGTATAATCAATGATAACCTCCTGTGAAGGCCCTTGTAAATGATCATACCTGACTTTTTTCTTCTCATAGATGCTCCGCAAAATGCTTCTAATTAAAAATAATTTAAAATAGATCTATATTAATTAAGGAATATTTGCGATGCATAAAGTAAAATCAGGATTAGATATTTTAAGTGAGAATGTTAGCTGGCAAAAGAAAATTAGCGGTAAAATTGGTTATCTCTGTCATAGTGCATCTGTTGACTCAAAACTGTATTTTGGAGTGGATCGTTTAAAAGACTTGTTTGGCGAGCGCCTCATTAAATTGTTTGGTCCTCAGCATGGTTTTGTGACTGACCTTCAAGATAATATGATTGAAACCAAAGATTTCATTCATCCCTATTATAAAATTCCAGTTTATAGCCTATATTCAGCAACGAGAATCCCTACACCTGAAATGTTAAAAGACATAGACACCCTCATCATTGATTTACAAGATGTTGGCTGCAGAATTTATACTTATATTCATACCATGACTTTAACATTGGAAGCATGTCAAAAGCTTGGAAAAAAAGTTTTTATCTTAGATCGCATCAATCCAATAGGTGGAGAAATTATAGAGGGCAATATTTTGAAGCCAGAGTTTAGGTCTTTTGTGGGGAGATATCCAATCCCAGTCAGACATGCCATGACCATTGGAGAAATAGCGAATTATTGTCAGAAATTCCATGGTATTGATTGTGAATTAGAGATTATACCATTAGATGGTTGGCGAAGAAATATGCTTGAACCTACCAAGCACTTATCTTGGGTTAACCCTTCTCCTAACCTACCTACCCATTCAGGATGTCTCGTCTTTCCAGGAACTGTTTTATTAGAAGGCTGCAATCTTTCAGAAGGTCGAGGAACAACAAGACCATTAGAAGTCATAGGTCATCCTAATATTGAGCCTCATAGTTTTGCAAAAAAAGTAAATACAGTATTAGAGAAAATTGATCTCAATGGCTTTATGCTGCGGCCGACAGTTTTTCACCCCATGTTTCAAAAGCATGCTGAAAAATCATGTGGCGGTTTTCATATTCATGTCACAGATCCCCTTACATTTAGACCCTGGCGTCTAGGCCAGATGCTACTCCATTTATTCAAAGAAGAGCTTGGTTCTGACTTTAAGTGGAAAAATGACGGTTATGAGTATCAATTTGATAAGCTAGCAATAGACTTTATTAATGGCGATGATCAGCTGCGTAAATGGGTGGAAGAAAGTGGCTCTTATCAAGAATTACTTAAATTAGAGTCACAAGGTTATCTAGAATTCGAATCAAACCGTCGGGAAGCGCTGCTTTATTAAATTACTTTTAAACTTTTAATTCTTTACAAGTTCATTACTCTTTTAGAGTATTAGTCATTATTTATTTCAATGTTTTCAACACGTATTAACCTAAAAAAGGAAGCGTATTATGAATATTTCACGTAGATCTATTAAAGTCATCTCTATGATGGCATTACCTCTTCTATTTTCTACAGCTTGTATAAAAAAAGAAGAAGTTGAAGTTATTAAGACAGCGGAAGTGACTGCTACTGCCCCAGCAAAAAAAGCATTAAGCCAAGATGAAATCGTTATTGGTGCTGTCTTTCCAATGACTGGTGCAATCGCAACCTACGGTCAAGAATCAGTTAATGGAATTAAAATGGCCCTTGAAGTGATTAATAAGTCTGGTGATCTTGCAAAAAAGATCAGACTGATTGTTGAAGACAACAAAGGCGAACCAGTTGATTCTTCAAACGCTGTTAGAAAACTGATTAATATTGATAACGTTCATGCAATCATAGGTTCTGTTGCATCTTCAAATACTTTAGCCGGCGCTCCAATTGCACAACAAAACAAGGTTCCCATGCTTACTCCAGCATCTACGAATGCAAAAGTAACAATGACTGGTGATTATATTTCCAGAACTTGTTTTACAGATGACTTCCAAGGTGTGGTGATGGCCAAGTTTGCCCATGAAACTTTAAAAAAATCAAAGGCGCTGATCATTGTTGATAATTCATCAGATTATTCAAAAGGACTTGCTAAAGTTTTTTCTACTGAATTTACAAAACTTGGTGGAACACTACTTGGAACAACTGATGAGTTTACCTATACTCAAAAAGATACTGATTTTAGATCATTACTTAGAAAAGTAAAAAGACAAAACCCAGATGTTATCTTTCTACCTGGATATTACACTGAAGTAGGTCTTATGTTAAAACAAGCGAAACAACTTGGAATGTCTGTTCCATTTCTTGGTGGGGATGGTTGGGACTCGCCAAAGCTTCAAGAGCTTGCGGGACCTGAGGCTATTAAAGGAAATTATATTTCATCGCATTTCTCTCCAGATGATCAAGATCCAACAGTGAAATCATTTGTTGACGCTTACACAGAAAGCTTCAAACAAAAGCCAGGTGCTATGGCAGCTCTTGGATATGATGGAATGTTAGTTTTAGCTGATGCTCTTAAAAGAGCTGGTGAACTTAATCACAGAAATATTAGAGATGCTATCGCAAAAACAGCAGGCTTTAAGGGCGTAACTGGAAGTATCACAATTGATGCTGCTAGAAATGCTACTAAATCAGCTGTCGTTTTAGAAACAACTCCTGCAGGAATGGCGTTTAAACAAAAAGTTGCTCCTTAGTTTCAAATTACTGTCAGGGAGTTATGATAACCCCCTTTTTATAGAGACCTTCACATGAATCAAGATTTAGTTTATTTCTTCTCTGATCTGGTACAATACCTCATTAATGGCCTGGCCCAAGGATCAATCTATGCATTAATTGCTCTTGGTTACACCATGGTTTATGGAATCATAAAACTCATTAATTTTGCTCACGGCGAATTCTATATGATTGGCGCCTTTGTAGGATATTATTGTTTAATGTCTGGAATGCCCCTTTTATTAGCCTTTCCAGTTGCCATGATAGGTGCTGGATTGGTGGCCATCGTTGTTGAAAAGATTGTTTATAAACCCATAAGACATGCAGGAAGAATTCCTGCACTCATCACAGCGCTCGGTACTTCCCTCTTTTTTCAATATCTAGGACAAGGACTTATCGGAGCTGATCCAAAGGCGTTTCCAGAAGCAATCAAGTCTGTGACTTACACTTTTGGTGAAGTCATGATCACATCTACCCAAATTATAATTATGGCAATGACCTTTATCTTAATGCTTCTTCTTTATTGGCTTGTAAATCACACTAGAACAGGTAAGGCCATGAGAGCGACTAGTTTTAATAAAAATGCAGCTGAACTCATGGGTATTAACACTGACAAGATTATTTCTATTACTTTTTTCATCGGTTCTTCTCTCGCTGGAGCCGCTGGAGTTTTAGTTGGAATGTATTATAATACAGTTGAACCCATGATGGGTTTAATTCCAGGACTAAAAGCTTTTATTGCCGCTGTATTAGGGGGGATTGGAATCATCCCTGGTGCTGTTATTGGTGGTCTCGTTCTAGGCGTTGCTGAAAACCTTGTTGTAGGGTTTTGGGTCTCAACCTATCGAGATGCTATCGCCTTTGGAATCTTGATTCTTATTTTACTCATAAAACCCGCAGGAATACTCGGCAAAAATAGAAGGGAGAAAGTGTAATGGAATATTTTTCACATCTACTTTTAAATTCAGGAATATTTATTATTTTGTCGGTTAGTTTGAATCTCATCAATGGAATTTGTGGCCAATTCTCACTAGGACATGCTGGATTTTGGGCTGTTGGCGCCTACACAGGTGCAGCTTATGGCGTCTATCTTGCTCCTGACTTTCTGCCTGACTTTGTTAATCTTTTCATTTCATGTGGAATTGGTTTTCTTACAGCTGCACTTGCTGGTGTCCTCATTGGTGTTCCTTGCCTTCGTTTACGAGGAGATTATTTAGCAATTGCGACTTTAGGGTTTGGTGAAATCATCAGAATTATTATCATGAATATGGACACTGTTGGTGGGCCTAGAGGATTTACAAATATTCCATTATGGTCGAATCTTTTTTGGGTCTATGCTTGGGTGGCGATTACCATATTAGTCATTGCAAACATTCTTCGTGGAACTCATGGACGTGCCATTATTTCAATTAGAGAAGATGAAATCGCTGCAGATTCTATGGGAATTTATACCTTCAAATATAAAACAATGGCCTTTGTATTAGGCGCCGGTTTTGCTGGTCTTGCCGGTTCCTTATTTGCTCATGCTAACCAATTTCTTCATCCCAATGGCTTCACATTCATGTGGTCTGTAATTATTTTATTGATGATCATTCTAGGTGGACTTGGTTCTATTACCGGTTCTATTGTTGGTGCTGTGATACTTACTTTCTTACCAGAAATGTTACGTTTTATGGGTGAAACTATCTCCGAATGGAGAATGGTTATTTACGCCGTATTATTAATTCTTTTAATGTTAATGAAACCAACTGGAATCTTTGGCAAACATGAATTTAATGTCTTGAGCTTTCTTGCCAAATTTACTGGTAAAAAGAAGGAGATAATATAATGGAAACGGTATTAGAAACAAAAAATATTACAATGAAGTTCGGTGGACTAGTGGCGGTTGATAATTTTTCTATGAAATTAGGAAAATCTGACCTTGTAGGCATCATCGGTCCAAATGGGGCTGGAAAAACTACTATCTTTAATATGATCACAGGGATTTATAAACCGACTGAAGGAGATATACTTCTAGCAAACGAGAATATCGTCGGTAAACATGTTGCTCTCATTACTCAAAAGGGAATAGCTCGTACCTTTCAAAATATTCGACTTTTTAAAGATTTAACAGTTTTAGACAACATTAGAATAGCAGGACATTATCGGACAGATTATGGACTGATGGCCAATATCTTAAGAACTAAGAAATTTCATCAAGAAGAAAAAAGGTTAAAAGCAGAAGCAATTGAGCTTCTCAAAATTTTTAAATTAGATGGGAAGCTAAATCACTTAGCAAAAAACCTACCATATGGTGAGCAGAGGCGATTAGAAATCGCTAGAGCGTTGGCCACTAAACCTGATGTTCTTTTACTGGATGAGCCAGCTGCAGGAATGAATCCAAATGAAACAGCAGATCTAACAAAGCTAATTCGTTGGGTACGTGATGAGTTTAAAATTGCAATTCTCTTAATCGAACACGACATGAGATTGGTTATGGAAGTCTGTGAAAGAATTTATGTTGTGGACCATGGAGAATTAATTGCAAAAGGTAATCCTGAAGAAGTTCAAAAGAACCCAAAAGTTATCGAAGCCTATTTAGGTACTCAAGACGAAAAAGAGGGGAAGGAATAATATGTCTAGTCCATTGTTAGAATTAAAAAATCTACATGTCCATTATGGTGCCATACACGCCATTCAAGGCCTAAACCTTGTAGTGAATGAAGGTGAAATAGTCACCATATTGGGTTCTAACGGTGCCGGTAAAACAACAACCCTGCACTCAATATCTGGGCTCATCCCAACTTCCAGCGGAGAAATATTATTTGATGGGAAAAGAATTGATAAAACACCTGCTTTTAAAATTGTTTCTCATGGAATAGCTCAATCTCCAGAAGGCAGAATGGTTTTTCCTGATTTAACAGTTTTTGAAAATCTAGAGATGGGTGCATATCTCCGTAATAATAAAGAAGAAGTTGATAAAGATTTACATTATATGTTTAGTTTATTTCCAAGGTTACTTGAGAGAAAAAAGCAACTTGCGGGTACTTTGTCAGGTGGAGAGCAACAAATGCTTGCAATAGCCAGGGCCTATATGTCAAAACCTAAATTGTTATTATTAGACGAACCAAGCCTTGGAATTGCACCTATTCTTGTCAAGGCCATCTTTGATGCAATTGTTGAAATTAATAAAACGAAGAATATGACTATTTTGCTGGTTGAACAAAATGCTTTTGCTGCGCTAAAAATTGCCGATAGAGGTTATGTCATCGCTACCGGTGAAATGTTTATGGAAGGCAAGGCAGATGATCTTATAACAAATGAAGAAATACAAAAAGCTTACTTAGGACATTAAAGATAAGTTGTATCTATACAAAGTACTTATTTATTTTCTTTGTCTATGATCCTAAATTCTGCTTCAATGACATCTGCTGATTTTTTGAAAGAATTGTTTTGTTGTCCTTGATACTTATAATCTTCAGTATCTTGACTCTTTGGTTGTTCGAAATCTTTAAATTGATAATTAGCATTTCTCTTAAGCTTATCCACCATCTTATAGCCACGCCAAAGACTTCTAAAGAAGCTAATGATAAAATATATAGCGATTGCCTTAAGGAATATGGCCACCATAATTAATCCCTTTTCTGTCTAATTTTTACATAATTTTAGCAAAATTGTGACTTACAAATACTAAAATGGTATTAAATAACTTGCTTGTCAAGGGTAGCTATTTATTTACAATATGTTAAGGAAATTACGCGTGTCAACAAATCAAAGATCAATACATTGGGCAGATTTCGCTGCCGAAAAAATTATTAGAGAAAAAGGTGATAAGGACTCATATGTGGTAGCCTCAGGAATTACTCCATCAGGAGTCGTTCATTTTGGAAACTTTAGAGAAGTTATTACCGTAGACTTTGTTGCCAGAGCTTTAAGAAAAAGAGGTAAAGATGTTCGATTCATTTTTTCTTGGGACGATTACGATACCTTCCGAAAAGTTCCTGCCAATATGCCAAAACAAGAAGAACTAGCAAAGTTCTTATTTCAACCCATTGTGGATACACCAGATCCGACTGATCAGTTTGAATCCTACGCCTCTCTTCATGAGCACAACTTTGAAAAACAATTAACAAAAGTAGGTGTCTCTGTTGAGCCTATCTACCAAGCAAAAAAGTATCGTGCGGGTGAGTATAAGTCCGGTATAAAAAAGGCCCTGCTTAAATCAAACGATATAAAAAATATACTTAATGAACATCGCAAGGAAAATTTGGAGGATGCCTGGCTACCTATTTCTGTATATTGTGAAAATTGCAATACAGATAATAAAGTAAAAGATCTTAAACTAACTGACGATCAACTCGCTTATCATTGTGCCGCTTGTGATAATAATGGTTCTTTAGATTTAACAACCACTGAAAGGGTAAAGCTTCCCTGGAGAATGGATTGGCCAATGAGATGGGCCTTTGAAAAAGTTGATTTTGAGCCGGGTGGTAAAGATCACTCCAGTCAAGGAGGTTCGTTCACCACAGCAAAAGAAATAGTTAAAATATTTGATTGGACTGCCCCTGTCTACCTACAATACGACTTTGTATCGATTAAAGGAGCCGGAGGAAAAATGAGTTCCTCATCGGGAGATCTCATTACAGTTAACGATATTCTAAAAGTATACGAACCTGAAATGGTCCGTTGGATTTTTGCTAGCTATAAATCAAATGTTGATTTCTCAGTATCTTTTGATTTAGACGTCATTAAAATATATGAAGATTTTGATAGACAAGAAAGACTTGCTTATGGTGTTGAAGAAGGTAATGAAAAGAAAGTTGCCATGGCCAAGAGAGTCTTTGAGCTTTCCAGTTTAGAAGATGTGACTGAAGTAAAAGGTCATATGCCAATTCAACCTAGCTTTAGACACCTTTGTAATATTCTTCAAATTCATAACGGTGAAATTAGAAATGCTAGAGATACCTATCAAGATCAAATCAAAAACAACCGAGATGAGAGACGTTTCTCACAAAGGGCTGCTTGTGCTCTACATTGGCTTCAGAACTACGCTCCAGAAGCTTTTAAATTTTCTCTCAACGAGTCGACTCCCAGTCTAGAGTTAGTAGAGAAGCAAAAAGCATATTTGAAAAAGCTTTATCATATTGTAGATTCTGAGTTTGAAAATTTTACAACAGACAAGATTCTCCACTCAAGATTATATGAAGTTATAAATGAATTGGAAATGAAACCTAATGACATTTTTCCTATCCTTTACAATATTCTTATTAGTAAAGAGAAAGGTCCCAAGATGGCAGGATTTATGCGAACAATTGGTCGCGACAAGGTTTTAAATTTACTTCAACCCTTTAACTAAAATGGAATGATAGATGGTGCTAGAAAGTTTAAAAGATAGAAAAGTCGGATATAATTTTTCCTACGCCATAGTTAATAATCCCTTAAAATCAATTGTTGTCTTTATTTTCATCCTGGCGATATTGTTGCCAGGTATTTTTAAAATAAAATCTCGATGGTCTCCGCGAATGTGGTTTGATAAAGATCATCACGAAATTATCAAATTAGATGAATTTGAACAAAAATTTGGTAATGATCAATCCGTCATTATTGCGATTCATAATAAGGAAGGAGTATTTAATTTAAATACATTAAAAGTCGTTGCTGAAATCACAGACAAGCTATGGGCAGTGAAAGATATTATGCGTGTAGAATCCATGACCAATTATAATCATATTTTTTCTAAAGAAGATGACATTATAATTGAACCATTAGTAGATGAAGAAGTTCCATTTACAGAAAAGTATTTGGCCTTAACTAAAAAAAGGGCCCTGGCAGATGAAATTATTCCAGATTACTTTTTGGCAAGAGATGGTACACTTACTATTATACACGGCATTATGAAACCCTCCTTTGCAGGTGAACCCGATTATATTCAAATAATTGCAGGAGTTCGCAAAATGATTAAACCCTATCAAGAAGTAAACAAAGATATAGATTTCTTTATCTTAGGTGATGCTGGTGCGAATGATTCTTTCAGAGAAGTTTCTATTTCCGATAATAAAAAAGTCATGCCTTTTATGTTTGCTTTTATTATCATTCTATTAGCATTGATGTTTAGATCTTGGTGGGCCGTCATTATTCCAAAGGGATTGGCAATTTTAACAATTGCAGCGACATTTGGATTTCTAGGTCACCTTGGAATTACCTATAACTCTATGCTAGCAGCAGTACCTGGAATTCTATTAGCAATTTGTATTGCAGACTCTGTTCACGTATTGGTGACTTATTTTCATTACATGGGAGAAGGACAAAAATCAAAAGATGCTCTTATTTATTCTTTAACAAAGAACTTCCAAGCGACATTGTTAACATCTGTCTCAACTGCGATATCTTTCTTTTCCATAACAATGACAGACATCCTGCCAATAAAAAGCCTTGGGCTTCTTGCCGGTATTGGAACCTTAATAGCATGGCTATTTACTTATTTATTTATTGGAACTACTTTTTCATTCTTATCAAATTTTATGGACAGTAAAGAGCTCAAAGGATTTGGCAAAAAAGAAAATAAAGATAAGAAAGGGCCATCAATAATCACGGCACAAAATATTATCAACTGGATTAATAAACATAAAAAAATTATTATTATCTTGTTTTCAATTCAATTCTTTTCATCTGTTTATATAGCAACGAAAAATGAAGTTAACTCTGATCCCATGAAGTATTTTTCCAATAGAGTACCAATAAAAATTGGATATGATTTCACTGCAACTAAAATTGATGGTTTAAGGGGATTAGATTTAGTCATTGACTCTGGTAAAGAGGATGGGGTCAAGGACCCAGTATTTCTCAATCGGGTCGATCAATATGTGAATTGGATGTTATCTGAAAAGGAAATAATAAAAGTTAAATCTGTTTTAGATATTATAAAGAAAATGCATAGAACATTAAACTCCGATGACGAAAAATTCTATACAATACCAGATAATCAAAAAACGGTGGCAGAAGTTTTATTTCTCTACACCATGGGTCTACCTCAAGGAATGGATTTGAACAATCAGTTCTCAGTGGATAATAGGTACATGCGAATGAGAGTCATTTGGGATATTGAAACAAGTAAAGAAGCTGAAAATAAGTCAAAATTCATAGTACTTCATTCAAAAAATTTCAATCTTAATGTAGACACTGGCGGAAACGTGCCAATTTATACGCAGATGAATACTCAGGTAGTTAGCTCATTTTTTAAGTCAATGACTATGGCAATAATCTTAGTTTCTATTTTGTTGTTATTTGTATTTAAAGATTTTTTCTTGGCCTTCTTGGCCATGTTTCCAAATGTCATTCCCTTAACTCTTGGCGCGGCGATCATGGCGACCTTTAACATCTATATAGATATTGGAACTAGTATTGTAACCTCTGTTTGTTTAGGAATTGCAGTGGACGATACAATTCACTTTATATCAAGTTATAAAAATTGTCGTCAATCTGGCATGAACGCTTATAATGCTGTCTTAGAAACCTACTCTATTACAGGAAAAGCTTTAGCCGCAACGACACTTCTTCTATTTGTTGGATTTGGTGTTTTTATGTTTGCCGACTTTATTCCAAGTAGAAATTTTGGAATCTTTTGTTCAATTATCCTACTCTATGCTTTGATATGTGATTTATTATTTTTACCAGCTATACTTCTTCAGTTTGACACTGAAAGTAGATTCGATAAGAATAAGCTGGCCCATACGCGCAGCGCACAAGAACTTGCTTAATTTAACTTTCTTTTTTTTAAAGCTCAGTTAAAATATAGATAAGTTATTCTTTAATATGGGGTTTTGATGAAGATTTTTTTTATACTTATAATTTTATTAAAAATTGTTTCGTGTATACCTTCTGAAGAGAAGTCCGAAGCTCTAGCTTTCACAACTTCTAAGGAAGACTTTACAAAGTATGTTAATCAAAAAACACTACCAACAACGCCAAACTTAAGCATTGATAAAACGATATCAAATGATGAATATCCAATAGAAATCGCTCTATATAATGATGGTCAATTTTATTATATGTTGGAAAATCTTGGTGATGGTAATGGAACATGGGAATTTAAAAATGGAAAAATAAGGCTTTTTGCCAAAAGAAGATTATTTGACATGCATATAATTATTAAGGCACTCAAAGAACAAGCAACTTCAGTTGGAATTGAGTTCGCAGATAGATTTGGGCCACAGTTTTTAAACATGGAAAATAAAAATATGAATTAGCTGAAATCTCTAAACTCAAGCTTTCGTTAGACTTTACGTGGTGGAGGTGGTGATAGCCTCCTAAATATCTTAAATTGTTGATTGAACTTTGAAAAGGACTACAAAGTACTACAAGAATCAAATTTATGCAGCTTCAGAGTAATCAGCAAACATGATAGACGCAGGATGCACATTCAAAG